>CAZMPS010000102.1:0-6315 GCA_964568305.1 uncultured Burkholderiaceae bacterium | reverse complement strand
GTAATAACGTCCTACTTCGTAATATTTTAAATATTTTTTATTCTTATTTTTATTCCATGTCCTTCCAAAAAGAACCTACCTACACCCACGGCACGATAGACAAAACCGCCATCGTATTGGTGAATCTCGGCACACCTGCCGCACCAACTGTTTCTGCTGTGCGATCATTTTTAAGGCAATTTTTATCCGATGCCAGAGTGGTGGAAATCCCTAAGTTAATTTGGTATTTGATTTTGTATTGTTTTATTTTGCCCTTCCGGCCTAAAAAAACTATGCACAAATACGAAATGATTTGGAGCAGAGAAGGTTCACCACTGAAGGCACATACAGAAAAACAAGCCACCTTGTTGCGCGCGGCGTTGACCAAGCGTGGTCATGATGTGCAAGTGGCGTATGCCATGCGGTATGGCGAATCTGGATTGCCAGAGGTGTTGCGTATATTGAAAGAACAAGCGTGTGAGCGTATTGTTATTTTTCCTCTTTATCCACAGTATTCCGGTACGACGACTGCTTCGGTATTTGATGCGGTGTTTGAACATTATGCCAAGGTGCGGAACATTCCTGAGCTGCGTTTTGTTAAGCATTACCATGATCAGGAAGCGTATATCGATGCTTTAAAAGAATCAGTTTTGTCTTATTGGGCCCATCATGGGCGGCCTGATAAACTGGTTATGAGTTTTCATGGTGTACCGAAACGTACCCTCTTATTAGGTGATCCTTATCACTGTGAATGCTATAAAACAGGGCGTTTATTGGCTGAAAAATTGCAATTAAGCGCCGGGGAATATGTGGTGACGTTTCAATCGCGTTTCGGCAAGGCAGAGTGGCTGCAGCCCTATACCGCTTCGACGTTGCAACAACTTGCTGAAAAGGGGATCAACCGAGTAGATGTGTTGTGTCCAGGCTTCAGTAGCGATTGTCTGGAAACGCTGGAGGAAATCGCCATCGAAGCAAAACGGGAGTTTTTGCGTGCAGGTGGGAAGGAATTTCACGCCATTCCCTGCCTCAATGAAACGCCAGCCTGGATTAATGCTATGGCAGAAATTGCCCAGCAGCACATGATGGGCTGGCCCACCATGGCACCCTCTATGCAGCATGAGGAGCGCAAATTGGCGGCACAGCAATCTTTGAATGAAGCCCAGCGTTTGGGGGCGGAGCATTAAATGATTAACGTACCGCCGGCATCCAATTGACACCCACGAATACACCACGTGGTGTTTGGTTAAAGCCATATGCAGTTTGGTAATCACGGTTGAACAGATTATCAATTTTGCCAAATACCGATACCTCTTTGTTGACGGTATAGCGTACATTGGTATTGATCAACGGATAGGCATCCAGTTGTTGCGCGCCATCTTGACGTGCGCTGGTGTATTGCATGTCTGCGCCGATGCGCCATGGTCCGTATGCTTTTGATGCACCTAACGATAATAAAGTACGCGCGCGGCGACGCAAGCGGGTATTGGCGTCTTCATCAATCGGATTTTGCACAATCAGGCTGCTACGGACATCGGTATTGGCAAGGACGCCACTATACGTCAACTCCAGGCCTTGATTGCGTACGTGTTTGACGTTTTGGAATGTAGAAGTTGTAAAGTCATAATCAATTTGATCGCTGATGCGGCTGCGGAATAATGTGGAGCGCAAGAGCTGTCTACCAACGTGATATTGCGCGCCTATTTCTACCGAACGCGCACGTTCTGCTTGCAGATTGGGATTGCCGTATATCGGCGCGAACAGATAACCCAGCGGCGGAGCATTAAACGCAGAAGAAGCGCTGGCAATCATCTTGAAAGATGGTGTCACCGCATAGCCATAACCCGCATAAGCCGTATTGGCAGAACCAAAATCGGTCAAATCATCGTGGCGAATATTTAATTGCACTTGATGTTCATTCCGCTGTCCGGCATTGCCTTGTATGCCTAAAAAAGTCGCATTCAATGTGCGTGATGGATTGTATAAACCACCATAACCATCATCGACGGATACAGCTTGTTGTTGATGTTCCAGCCCACCGGTAAGTAGCCAGTTTGGGTTTAGCTTTAATTCATTGGTCCACAAAATCTGATCGGTATCCGTGGTGTAGGAATCATTGGTGATACCAAATGAGGTGTTGTAGTTACTTTTGCTTTTGTCGTACATCTGCGAGTAAGCCAATTTGGAATTCCAATCGGCGCTCAAGCGATTGTTGGAAAAGACGGTTGTTGTCTGTACCGATGATTTAGTCAAATGCACATCGGTGGGCGATCCAAAGCTGCTGTCAAAATCCGTTGTGCCATCGGTATGAAAAAAACGCACGCCAAATTCCTGGTCTTTGCTCCATTCTTGTGAAATCGCACCCGATACGCTGCCATTGCGATAACCATCTTTGTCGGGATTGGCGCTGCTTTGTTGTTGTGAATTAATCGAAGAAAAACCATCGCTGGCAAATTGTGAAACAGCAAATGAGAAACGCGTCTTGCTTTCAGATTGCCCTTGTACGGCTGCTGAAACACGATACGTATTGCGTGAGCCAGCTTCCATTGTCAGGCTGGTTTGCGGAGCACCGTTACCGCGTTTGGTAAAAACCTGCACAACGCCGCCAACTGCGCCTGATCCGTAAATGGCGGAAACATTACCTCGCACAATTTCAATTCGTTCAATTTGATCCAGCATCAAGTGTTCCAAGCTGACCGTACCACTGGCATCTTGTTTGGTTAACGGTACACCATCAATTAATACCAAAGTTTGGCGGCTTTCGGTGCCGCGTAGAAACAAGCCGCCAGTGGAGCCTACGCCACCGTTTTGCGTTAATTGAATGCCGGCTTCGCGCTTTAATAAAGTGGGTAAATCGACCGCTTGGCTATTTTTAATTTCTTCAGCAGTAATGACGCTGGTATTAGGCAGCGCATCAGCCTGCGATTGTTCGGTACGTGATGCTGTGACAACGATGGGCAATAAAGTTTGCTCTGTTTGTTTTAGACTTTGTTGCTGGGTTTGTGCCAAAACAGAAGAGGTGGTAACGAAAAGAGTGGCCAGAGCCAGCGGTTTAAGCGCTGCTGGCGCATGGAATGCGCGTATAAATGTCATGATGAATGAGGATTAAGGACCTCCAGCTTACTTCCCCGCAAGCTGGATTGAACAAAAGTATGTGAATACTTTCACGTATTTTGGCCGGTATCCGGGCTCGCAAGTCGAACTGTCTCGCCTTCCCATGCAGATTGATATTGCTTGCACAGTGGCATTAAAAATCAGAGACAGCCAGTCACGCTTTCGTACTTCCACACTTTATTGTTACGGAAGAATGTAAAGAAAACGTGACGCTTGTTTACCGTTGCGGGGGCAGCACACCTTGGCTTTTAAATTGGATTCAATTTAAAGCGTGGTGTTTCCCGTTTAACTACAGACATGACATGGCTGTGGGCACCAAAACTTCGCTATTGTAATATATTTAACGAACTTGGATGTTTGGTTCGTGCTCAGCTGGGCAATTGTGTTAGTCAGCAATGATCGGTTAATCAAGTGAGCACGGAGCATCCAAAAGGGATGCCCCTATGATAATTGCTTATGTATTGAAATTTTGATTCAGGAGGACTTTTTAAAAAAAGAGTTTTGCCTAGCTTGTTCTAATTCATAACTTTCATATGCATAACCATAGTCATATTCATATTTAGGACTACGGCCAGGTTCATCACCATATTGATAGACGATTAAGTTTTCTTCATAAATCGTTGCTGTATTTGGAGTGAAGGGAGATGTATTTAATTTCAATTCATCGATTTCCAATTGAAGATATTTTGTAGCTTCTTCATCAGTAAACACATGCAGTGCCTCGGCTATTATTTGAAGTGCTTTTTCTTTATTAGTAAATCTTTCTTCATAAATGGCTGTGGCGATGGATCTTTGTGTTGGGATGTCAGCGCTAAAATTCTCACTATTAAGAATTTTTTCCAATAAAACTTCTTGGTTTTTATCAGAAAACATATCCAGTTTGCCGATAAAAAATCGAAAAAGAAACGGATGCTCATTTTTCACAACGTCAGCGATGCTCCATTCTTCCGCCTTAATACATTCTGCTTGATCTTTGGAGCTGATATTGGGGTGACAAGTTTTTAACTTGTCAATCACGCACTTATTCATGCTCGTTCCATGAAGTAAAGCTTTGACAAGAATACACTGTATTGTTGGATCATTGAAAAGAGCATCACCATCTGCAGAATTCATGAGTTCTGATAGGTTTCCTTCTGTATTGAGAATTTCTTTCAATAAAAGTTCCTGGTTTATCTCAGAAAACATATTCAGTTTGCCGATAAAAAATCGGAAAATAAACGGATGCCCCTTTTCCACAGTGTCGGTGATGCGCCACTCTTCCGACAAAATACATTCTGCTTGATCTTTGGAGCTGATATTGGGGTGACAAGTTTTTAACTTGTCAATCACGCGCTCATTCATGTTCGTTCCATGAAGTAAAGCTTTGACAAGAATGCACTGTATTGTTGGATCATCGAAAAGAGCGTTACCATCTGCAGAATTCATGAGTTCTGATAGATTTTCTTCTGTACAGCCATCTGTTTTTATTCTCTCTTCTAAGGACATGTGAGGGGCTGGAGAAACAGCGTCCAAAGATGATTTGCTAGCAGAACACAAGTTGAAGATACGGAATGAGGAAATGATATTACTCAACATTAATAACGATGCCTTTGTTTTTGTTGGGCGTATTTAATATTGCCTATATTACATCTATATAGTTAATTTGCCAATAAAAATTATTGGGTTCAGATTGCCATATTCAATCCTTGGCTCCCGCCTAAACCTGCGAGAACCACAGCAGGGATGTACTAAGCCAGCTTTTCTAATTCTTCCTGCTTTTCCAACCACTCTTCCTCCAATTGCGTTAAATCCTTCATCACCATCGTTTGATCGGCTAGCAAAGCTTTCAACTTAGTTTGATTGACGGAGTCATAAATCGCTGAATCAGCTAATGCGAGTTCGATTGTTGATTTTTCGGCATTGCGTTTTGCGATTTGTTCTTCCAATTGCTTGATGCGCGTTGTGATTGGTTTTTTGAGGGCTTGCGTACGCTTGTCTATGGTTGGCGCAGCAGAAACGGGTGAAGTCAGGGGAAGCTCGGTCGCTTTTTTGGATACCGGTAAAAGAGGTGACGTGCCTTTATTTTTGCCATCATTGTTTTGATTGGACTTTAGCTTGGTTTGAAACAACCAATCTTTGTAATCATCCAAATCGCCATCAAAGGATTGCAATTTGCCATCGGCGACGATGATGAATTGATCGGTGGTGGCACGTAATAAATGGCGGTCATGTGAGACTAGTACTAGGGTGCCTTCAAATTGTGCCAGCGCCATGGTTAATGCTTCACGGGTCTCCAAATCCAAGTGGTTAGTCGGTTCATCCAATAACAACAAGTTAGGGCGCTGCCAAACGATTAATGCCAAGGCCAGACGTGCTTTTTCGCCGCCAGAAAATGGCTTGATCGGGCTGGTGACCATGGTTCCGGGAAAGTTGAAACCACCCAAAAAGTTACGCAATTCTTGCTCACGCACTGTGGGAGCGATTTTGTTTAAATGCCATAAAGGCGATTCGTCATGCCGCAGCATTTCCACCTGATGCTGAGCAAAATAACCGATTGATAAGCCTTTCCCCGTCACGGCAACACCGCTGAGGGGTTGTAACTCACCAGCGATGGTTTTAATCAGCGTCGATTTACCCGCACCATTGACGCCTAATAAACCGATGCGCTGGCCGGTTTGCAGGGAAAAATTAATGTTAGAAACGACGGTTTTAGCCAGCTTTTCTTCATCCTCATCCTTCTTACCAATCAGGTAGCCCGCATTAACGTCATCCAACACCAGAAGCGGGTTGGGTGCAGTGAGCGGTGGGCGAAACTCAAATGAAAATTCCGCCGCCGCACGCAATGGTGCCAATTCTTCCATCTTGGCTAAAGCTTTCATACGGCTTTGCGCTTGACGTGCTTTCGATGCTTTGGCTTTGAAACGATTCACAAAAGACTCTAAATGTGCGCGTTGACGCATTTGTTTTTCTAGCGCACCTTGCGCCAATACCAATTGCGCTGCGCGTTGGCGCTCGAATGCGGAGTAATTGCCGGAATAGCGTTTCAATTTCCGTTCATCAATCTGCACGATCACATTGACCACTTCATCTAAGAAATCTCTGTCATGCGAAATAATGATCAGCGTGCCGGCATATTGCTTGAGCCATTCTTCCAACCAAATAATGGCATCCAAATCCAGATGGTTAGTCGGTTCATCCAGCAGCAACAAATCAGATGGGCACATCAAAGCGCGGGCCAATTGCAAA
>CAZMPS010000101.1:0-6368 GCA_964568305.1 uncultured Burkholderiaceae bacterium | reverse complement strand
AATGTCCGTTAATCATTACGAAAACTTCCCTGTCGCTTCCCTTCTATTGCCACGCTATTCGAATAAGCACACTAAAAAATGGATAAAAAACCCTTCAGCAAAGATGCGTTTTTCTGGATCTTGAGCGCGATTTGCGCCGTGCACCGCAAGCCATTTTCAATCGAATTAGCGCAACAACAATTAGCCGCACCCTACACGCCACACGCGTTGGAACGGGCGGCACAAGCTTATGGCTTGCATGCGCATTGGCGTAAAACGGCAGCCAAAAAATTGCATCAGGAATCATTTCCTTTGATTGCATGGCAGCAATCGTCTGATTCTTTAAACGAAATAAACGCAACAAACGAAAACCTCGCACCAACCCTGCTTCTACAAGTCGATCGTGAGCATGTTTTATGCATCAAACCGGGTGACAGCAAGCCTGAAAGAATCCTCTTCAGCCAATTCAAACATTGCTATCTCGGCTACGTCACACGTGTCACGCCACAAGCCGATATCGCAAGCGACCCGGATAGCGAGGAAGAGGCGCGGCGGTTGCGCAAGTTTGGTTTTTCCTGGTTTATCCCGGAATTGCTAAAACATAAAAAGCTATGGCAAGAGATTTTGCTCGCCTCGCTAGTCATTCAATTGATTGCGCTGGCCACACCTTTGTTCACCCAAACAATCATCGATAAAGTCATCACGCACCACGCGCAAAGCACCTTGATTGTGATTGCAATTGGCATCCTGCTGTTTACCCTATTTTCCGCCGTGCTGTCATGGTTGCGCCAATATTTAGTGCTACATACCGGCAATCGCATTGATGCGGCTTTAGGTGCTGCTGTCTTTGAGCGCTTGTTCAAGCTGCCACCGCTGTATTTTCAGCACCGCCCAACTGGCGTGATTGCCGCCCGTCTACATGGCGTCGAAACCATCCGTGAATTCATCGCCAGCGCGGCGGTGACACTGGTGCTGGATTTGCCTTTTTTGCTCATTTTTGTGGCGATCATGTTTTATTACAACGTCGTCTTGACGCTGATTGTGCTGGCGGTATTGGCGCTGATCGTGATTTTGAGCATCGTGATTGCGCCTTTGTTTCAAGCCCGGTTGCAACAACAATTCTTGTTTGGCGCCCGCAATCAAGCGTTTTTGACCGAATACATCGTCGGTTTGGAAACAGTGAAATCGCTTCAGCTGGAGCCACAATTAAGCAATAAATACAGTCACTATCTCGCCAGCTATCTGCAAGCTGGATTTGCCACCAAGCAATTAGCCAATAGTTACAACACGGCGGCCAATTGTTTAGAACAAGTGATGAGCTTGTTGATCCTGGGCATAGGCGCTTACACCGTCATGAACAACATGGAATTCACCATCGGCATGCTAGTGGCGTTTCAAATGTTTGCTGGTAAATTGTCGCAACCGATGTTGCGCCTGGTCGGTTTGTGGCAACAATTTCAGCAAGCCAGTTTATCGGTTGCGCGTCTTGGCGATTTGATGAATGTGCCAATTGAGCCGTATTCCGTCTTATCCAGTCGCGACAAGGAGCGCTTGGGCAGCATCACAATTGAAGATTTGGCATTTAAATACGAAGCGCATTTGCCTTTGGTCTATCAAAAACTGAATTTGCAAGTGCAAGCAGGACAAACGATTGCCATCATGGGTCCGTCTGGTTGCGGCAAAAGCACGCTAGCTAAATTACTGCAGGGTTTTTATTCCGCCAGCGCTGGCCGTATATTGATCGATGGGATTGATATTCGTTTTTTATCTGCCAATGAATTACGCGGCTATTTTGGCGTCGTACCGCAAGAAACCGTCTTATTTTCCGGCACCATTTACGACAATTTGCAAATGGCCAACCCACATGCCAGTTTTGATGACATCATCGAAGCCTGCAAAATGGCGGAAATCCATGACGTGATTGAAGCGCAGCCACAAGGTTATCAAACGGAAATTGGCGAGCGCGGTGCGGGCTTATCCGGTGGACAAAAGCAGCGTATTGCCATTGCCCGCGCTTTGTTAAAACATCCCAGCATCTTGATTTTTGACGAAGCCACCAGCGCGCTGGATGAGGCAACGGCAGAGCATTTTGCTGCCACCATTAACGGCCTCAAAGGCAAAGCCACCATGTTGTTCATTACCCATGCGATACACAAAGGATTAGATGTGGATGCGATCTTCCGCTTGGATCAAGCTACTACGTAACAAGGCCCTGCATGAATGCTCCTCTGATCAAAAACAATACCCCCACCACATTAAGCCACACATCCCATCGCTGGCATGACCCTTTACGCTTGATCCAACAGGAAGCCCCCAGTCGCGTCGGGCGCATCATTTTGTGGATTGTATGCGGCTTTGTCTTTCTCCTCATATGTTGGGCTATATGGGGCAAGTTAGACATCATCGTCAGCGCAGAAGGCAAATTGGTGCCACAAACGCTGCTGAAAATCGTACAACCCGCTGAGTCCGGCGTGATCAAAGAAATTCTGGTGCATGAAGGTGAAAAAGTGCGTGCTGGACAAGTTCTAGCCAAACTGGACACCACCATGAGCAATGCCGACAAAAGCAGCGTTCAACAAGAATTGGCTAACCAACGCATGCAAGTGCGACGCATCGTGGCGCAATTGAGCGGACAAGCAATGCCATCGCAACCAAATGATGATCCGCTGTTGTATGCGCAAGTCCATGCGCAATACACCGCCCAGCGCAAGGCATTTCAGGATAATTTGGAGCAAGAAAGATCCCTTCTGATGAAAGCCGAGCAGGAAGCAAAAAGTGCCAAACAGGTTTTAAGCAAACTGGAAGAAACCCTGCCCAGCTACGACAAAGCAGCAGCCACGTACAAAAAATTGCAACAAGCAGGTTTTTTCAGCACTTTGGCCGCAGAAGACAAACAGCGTGAGGCATTGGAAAAAGCCAAAGACCTGGCAGCGCAAGAATCCGCCGTCACAGCCCTGATCGCCAACATCGCCGCTCAACGCCAAAACGTGGATAAAGTAAAAAGCAATTACCACAGTGAATTGCAAAAAGAATTGACCGACATCCGATCCAAAATCGTGCAGCTGGAATTGAATTTGGATAAGTCCATTTATAAAAAAGATTTGATGGAGTTAAAAGCCCCGCAAGACGGCATCATCAAAGACGTTGCTACCACCACCGTAGGCGCTGTGGTCCAACCTGGCTCGGTGTTAATCACCCTGGTACCACACAGCGAGAAATTGTTTGCCGACGTGACGATTAAAAACGAAGACGTTGGTTTTGTGCGCGTTGGCCAAACCGCGCAAATCAAACTAGCGGCTTATCCTTTTCAAAAATACGGCATGGTCAGAGGTAAAGTGATATGGATCAGCGCCGACGCAATGGAAGTCAACCCCGCCACACCAAATATTCAGCGCAGCAATGCTAATACCAACAACATGACAGACAACAATCAAACTGGCGGCAATCACGCCAGTTACAAGGCGCGCATCCAACTGGATGGTCAAAGTCTGATTGATCCGCAAAAAAATGCCTTGACGATGACATCCGGCATGCAAATTGTTGCGGAAATCAATCAAGGAAAACGCAGCGTGCTGGAGTATTTGCTGTCGCCAGTGCAGAAGGTGTTGCAGGAGGCGGGGCATGAGCGATAACCTAAATGGCGCTGCGCGAAAAATGAACGAACTGGATTCCCGCCTGCGCGGGAATGACGGTAATAAAAATACGCAGTAATTTTTATTACATCATTTGTAAATTAAAAACTTAACTCATCCCCACCATGTACGAACAAGCCAACCTATTCGACCAACAACCCGAGCCTGAACCTAGTCCGAGTGAAATACTCACCCTGGCCACCTTTGCTGAACGCGCTTACCTGGATTACGCCATTTCGGTGGTCAAAGGCCGTGCGCTGCCGGATGTGTCGGATGGCCAAAAACCTGTGCAACGGCGCATTTTGTATGCCATGCATGAATTGGGATTGCATGCCGGCGCCAAACCACGTAAATCGGCAGCAGTAGTCGGTGATGTACTTGGCAAACTCCATCCGCATGGTGATCAATCGGTGTATGACGCGCTAGTGCGGATGACACAGGATTTTTCGCTGCGTTATCCATTAATTGATGGCCACGGAAATTTTGGCTCGCGCGATGGCGATGGTGCGGCGGCGATGCGGTATACCGAAGCGCGCCTGACGCCAATTTCCACCCTATTGCTGGATGAAATTACTTTAGACACGGTCGACTTCCAACCCAATTACGATGGTTCTTATCAAGAACCTAAGTTGCTGCCAGCACGTTTGCCTATGGTGCTGCTCAATGGTGCGTCTGGCATTGCGGTCGGCATGGCGACGGAAATCCCCTCTCACAATTTGCGAGAAGTGGCACAAGCAGCGATTGCCATGATCCGCAATCCTGATTTGACACACGAAGAACTAATGACTTTGATTCCCGGCCCGGACTTCCCAGGTGGTGGTCAAATTATCACCCCGCTTTCTAACATTAAAGAGATCTACAGCACGGGTCGTGGTAGCGTAAAAGTACGGGCACGCTGGAAAATAGAAGACATGGCACGTGGCCAATGGCAAGCGGTGGTGACAGAATTACCACCCGGTACCTCGGCGCAAAAAGTATTGGAAGAAATCGAAGAACTCAGCAATCCCAAAATCAAGCTGGGCAAAAAAGCGCTATCAGCCGAACAAATCGCGATGAAGCAATTGATTTTGGCCAATCTGGACAGTATCCGTGATGAATCAGGCCGCGAAGCATCGGTGCGCTTGGTGTTGGAGCCCAAATCCAAAAACCAGGATCCGACCGAATTCATGCACCTGTTGCTGGCACACACCTCGCTGGAATGTAGCAATTCCATCAATTTAGTCATGATAGGCGGCGATGGCCGCCCACGGCAAAAGGACTTAAGCGCCATTCTGCGTGAATGGATCACTTTCCGCTTCACCAGTGTCACCCGTCGCACTCAATGCAAATTACACAAAGTCAATGAGCGCATCCACATACTGGAAGGCCGCGCCACCGTTTTGCTCAATATTGACGAAGTCATCAAAATCATCCGTGAATCGGATGAACCCAAATCCGCCTTAATCAACGCTTTTGCTTTATCGGATCGTCAAGCAGAAGACATTTTAGAAATTCGCCTGCGCCAATTGGCACGCTTGGAAGCGATCAAAATCGAGCAAGAATTGACCGCACTCCGGGCTGAAAAAGAACATTTGCAGGATTTGTTAAACAATCCCGCTTCCATGAAAAAATGCATCATCAAAGAAATCGAAGCCGATCAAAAACAATTTGGCGATGGGCGCAGAACTCTGATCGAAGAAGCACAAAAAGCCGTCGTTGATCAAAAAGTGGTTGATGAACCCGTAACCGTCATCATTTCTCAACAAGGCTGGCTGCGCGCCCGCACTGGGCATGGGCATGATGCGACGCAATTCACCTTCAAAGCAGGCGACACGTTGTACGCCGCTTTTGAAGTACGCACCGTCGACCATTTATTAGCATTTGGCAACAATGGCAAAGTGTATTCCGTCCCCGTCTCCACCTTGCCCGGCGCACGTGGCGATGGCGTACCGATTACCACATTGATTGAATTATCCAAAAACACCCGCATCATCCATTATTTTTCTGGCTCGGCCGACACCACGTTATTACTCGCTTCCAGCGCGGGTCTGGGCTTTACCGCCAAAATCACCGACATGCTGAGTCGGATCAAAGGTGGGAAAAACTTTATTACCTTGCAGTCAGAGTCAGATACGGATACCGATCTAGAACCGACTCTACTCGCTCCACGCATGATTCCCAACCACGCCACCGGCATCGCTTGCTTATCAGGAAACGGCCGCCTGCTGGTATTTGATGTCACCGAAATCAAATCCCTATCCAACGGCGGACGCGGCACCATGCTGATGCAATTGGAAGAGAATGAAAAATTGCTAGTCGCGCAAGCCATCACCACCAAAGGTGTCATCGTCTCCGGCACTGGGCGTGGCGGCAAAGCGCAGGAAGTCGCGCTATCAGGTGCTGCGCTAGAAATGCATACCAGCAAACGTGCCCGCAAAGGGAAGGCGTTGCAGGCAAAGTTGAAGCCTGATAATTTGGCGATGGTGGATGCCTCCCCCCTCTCATCAACATTACAAACCGTTACAATTTTTACTAAATCAACAAAGGATATCGTGTAAAAAAACATACACTTCGAGATACCCACTCCAAGCTAATAAGACGAAACAGGAGACACGCGATGAAAGCACTAAACATGAAGCTTCATCCATGGATTGGACCTTTATTTATATTAATCATGACTGGAACGAGCAATGTGCACGCCAGTCGTGACGTCCCATTTTCTTCAGATTTTCCTTATACAAGCGATGAATAAAGGGCGTTTGAAGTAAACGTGCGTTG
>CAZMPS010000100.1:0-6486 GCA_964568305.1 uncultured Burkholderiaceae bacterium | reverse complement strand
TTGATGTGGGAAGTTCAACATACCCTTCAGGGCCACGATAGCCATGTCGTTTTTCGTAATCCATGACCCCATTACGAAGGGCAATATAGGCGGCATCTTGATCGGCTTTGGTGATGGTGGTATAGACGTTTAAGCCACGTGTGTAGATGTCTTCCTTAAATTGTTCGTATACTAATTGACGTGCCATTTCCGTGACGTATTCAGCGTGTACACCAAAATCAGAACTATCGTTTTTGATGACTAAATGTTCTGCCTTAGCATGAGCGTATTCTGCATCATTGATGTAGCCAAGCTGATGCATGCGTTGCAAAATGTATTGTTGACGTACCGTTGCCCGTTTCCGATTGACAACGGGGTTGTAACTGGAGGGGGCTTTGGGTAAGCCAGCCAGCATGGCTGCTTCTGCGATGGTGATGTTTTGTAGCTTTTTACCAAAATAAATTTGTGCCGCAGAAGCAAAGCCAAAGGCTCTTTGACCTAGATAAATCTGATTCATATACACCTCAAGAATCTGATCTTTGCTTAGGTTTTCTTCAATTTTCCAGGCTAGCAGAACTTCGTACGCTTTGCGTTTTAGGGTGGTTTCACTAGATAAAAAGAAATTACGTGCGACTTGTTGCGTAATCGTTGATGCACCCTGTCTGGCCCCTCCAGTCAAATTGTGTAATGCGGCACGGATAATTCCCCAATAATCCACTCCACCGTGTGTGTAAAAACGATCATCTTCAATTGCCAGCACTGCCTTTTTCATGATGTCTGGGATTTCTTTAAAGCGGACCAGACTACGTCGTTCCTCACCAAACTCGCCTAGCAAGACGTTGTCGGCAGAATAAATACGCAATGGCATTTTGGGGCGGTAGTCGGTCAATGCGTTCAGTTCTGGCAAGTTGGGATAAATCATGGTCATGGTATATCCAACCAGTAAGACACCGATTAAAGCTAGGCCAGTCATTACGCCTATCACGCCCGACACCACGCGCGTGGGAAAACGGCGAGGGGCGGTTTTTTGGGGAGAAATGTCGTCAGCAGAATGAGGAGAAGTCATGCGCGCAGCGTCGATTGGTTAAATACGGCTTTCCATTATAACGGTATGGCTCTGCTCTGGGGATTGTTGAACCTGTATCTCGTGATTACAGGATCATTATTGATGCCGCAGGTTGTTGTGATTAAGTAAGAATTTTGATTGATGGCATGATGTGTATTAGTTCAGAAAATAATGCCTGCATCGCTGACAGCCATTCGAGAAATGCTAATGCGACACCGACATGAGTCGCCATAGCATCCTTACCGCGACCCATTGTCCGATCAGGAAAGGGGCGCATTGGCCTTATGCAACGGGTTTAAACACCATCAATCCATATATTACCAGCGTAGATAAAAACGCTGGATACCCAAGCCATTCCCAATGGCGGGCGTATTGCCAGTAAACTGCAGGCAGATCACTGTTATTCTTAACAGCATTGGATGCCATGGTGAGCATCTTCATTTGTAGCCAGACGACGGGAAGCCAGCATGCGCCTGCCAAGACGTATAGAACCAACGTCCAACGCAGTCATAGCTGATCCAGTGAATATCCTGCCATCGAAAGCATGGCAAAGCCGGTGACTGGCTGAGTAATGACAGCAGGCGTGGTAAACCAGAAATCGGCACGCACCACTAGGCGAACCACTTCAGCTATCGCGACAGTGTTATGTGTTCGGTGAATGCAATAAAGATAAAATGCGCTGCCGAAACCTGTGCCGACCAGTAGCACACTGGAGAGGATGTGTATCCATTTCAGCACCAGATACGTGTTCATGACAATTTCCCTTCGTTCTTGTAGAGCAACCACAGTAAAGTAAGAATGGGCAGGTTTTTCAAAATTGGGCCAAACGGGTGAACCCAGAATTCGGGCACACCGATGGTGATAACCAGCGTATAAATAATGATCAGGCATGCCTGCGCTATCCAAAGCCGTTTACCACACATGCTCAGCGTCAGAACACCAAGCACGATATCCAGCAATGCGCCACCATATAAAGCCGCAACTGCCGGAGTGCCGAATAGGCCAACACGTTGCAGCAATACCATACTGTCTTCTTTGGGATAAACGAACAGCACGATAAATCCTGTTGCTAGCCAGACTGCGGCCAACGTGAAGCGTGCTAAGCGTAGTTCAACAGGTGTCATGGCACGTGCTCTTCTTGCTTATCGCGTTGCCACTGCTCAATCTGTTCTTTGCCGGAAACAAGATAGTTTTTCAAACGAGAAAACCGCCGACGTGTTTGTCGGTCAAATATCCACTTCACGATCGGCTCGACGATCCACCTCAAAGCCTTGGGTCCGACTTCGAATGTGTAGGTATAAATCATGACCGACCTTTGACCATCCAATGTCTTGTGCTTCATTGAGGCAGCCCAAAACGTAAAGGGAAAGGAGCGCTTGACCATTGTTGCAGCTGCAATTCTAGGCCGATCGTAGCTGATAAAACGCGTCTTCATGGAAAGGCTACGCATCCAGCCGCTGCCGACGTTTTCGGTAATTGCCCCCACATAAGGGCAAGGCGCATCCCCAACCACATGGGTCCTTGATACTAGAGAGTCCCAGCGGGAGCGCCATTGGTGGTAGTGGAAGGAGTCGAATACCACTTCGCAGGAAGCAGGCATCTCAAACTGGAAGCGCTCATGTACCATGATCGATGCTTTCCTCAATCACGTCCGTTATCATTTGCCATTTTGCGAACTCTGGCGCGAATTCAGATAAATTCAACCAACCTATGCTTGTATAAGCACCAACTTGAGCGAGTTCTTTTTTCGCTAGCCGACGCGCCAGGATGATGGCGGCCATGCAGGGAATTTCTGGACCATGGTCATGATCGGCAGCGATATGCCAAGCTTTTTTTGCCGCTTTTCCATCCGCATCGATACCGCTGGTACGAACTACCATCCCACCCAGCGAAGAGCCAAGAAAGTCAATGCTGCGTGCGGTGACATTTAAAAATTTTGCAAACCGTTCTGGATGAGCAATGATGCTTTTGCGACGCAGCGTTGCCATCATCGATAGCGCCCACTGCGACAGCCCGACTTCCAGCGCGGCACGGAAGCGTACCGAACGCACGCCTTGATAATGTTTCGGGAAAAGCTCCAGATCGGGAATGTCGCACAATGCGCCGAACCGTGGCTGCAAGCGTGCGAAATCAATGCGCACTCTATCTTCCCAGCCATATTGGGTGACCCATGCTTCATTTTGCCAAACCTGAATCGGAGCACCGCAATAATTCAACACCGCCGACATTGTGGCGACGCCTCGTGGAGCGGTTTGTGCGGGGGCAATGCAAAAATCGATCGTGTCGATGTGGCTCCAGTCTTTTGAGAGGTAATCCACGACAGCCGAAGAAAGTGCGGGCACCGTGCTTGCGCCGGTAATGCCCAGCTTTCCATTTTCGCGGAAAACTGTATCCATCGCCTGAGAAAAGTCGCAGACAAACCGCCTGCCATCGGCTAGGTCGATATAGTGCGCACCGGCTGTAGCCACCGCCAGTGGCACGTCATAACCTTGCTCTTGGAATGGACCTGCGGTGTGAATGACGAGTTCTGCGCCGATAGCACGCAAGATTTCCACGAAATCGATGCCAGACCAATCAATACGCGTTGATTGAACTTGCTTTCCAAGACTGGCTGCAAAAGATGCTGCACGATGAATGTTTCGCCCGGCCACAACCAATTCAATTTCAGGAACATGTATTAATGCACGGCAAATTCGCGCACCGAAATTTCCGTATCCACCTAAGACTACCGTTCTCAAACATTCCTCCCATTCCATTTTGTCGCCTGGGTGATCAACTCTTGCTTATGCAAAGATTGGCACGCAATATTTAATTTTCGAATGGTGGCGATTTTTACCACAATGGGAAATATAAATATGGCACTTTCATGGCCGATGATACCCGATTTCAGGTCAGGCACTTTGCCCAGCCAATTCGATTGGGTTGGTTTGCATACAGTTCTTTCATCCTCACTTAAGGTAAAATCCGCCACTTAATCGCTGTATTTCAATCAGTATTCCAATCAGCAGCTCAATCACGCCAACCCATGACATCCACACTCATTGCTACTCCACAATCCATGCATTTTGCACAAGCTTTGCCTTTGCAAAGCGGTGCTGTGATCAGCGATTACACCTTGGTGTATGAAACTTATGGCACGCTGAATGCAGATCGATCGAATGCGGTGTTGGTTTGTCATGCTTTGAACGCTTCTCATCATGTTGCTGGGGTGTACGCTGATCAGCCGAATAATGTGGGTTGGTGGAACAATATGGTTGGGCCTGGCAAGCCACTGGATACCGATCGCTTTTTTGTTATTGGCGTGAATAATTTGGGATCGTGCTTTGGCTCAACCGGCCCTATGCACATTAACCCGGCGACTGGCGTGGCGTATGGCGCAGCGTTTCCTGTCGTGACGGTGGAAGACTGGGTGCGCTCGCAGGCGCGCTTGGCGGATGCGTTGGGGATCCAGCAATTTGCGGCTGTCATGGGTGGATCATTGGGTGGTATGCAGGCTTTGTCTTGGAGCATGATGTATCCCGAGCGGCTACGTCATTGTCTGGTGATTGCTTCCACGGCCAAGTTGTCAGCGCAGAATATCGCTTTTAATGATGTGGCGCGGCAGGCTATTTTGACTGATCCTGATTATCACGGCGGTGATTATTATGCTTATGGCGTGGTGCCAAAAAGAGGCTTACGCGTGGCACGTATGATCGGGCATATCACCTATTTATCCGATGATGATATGGCGTTTAAATTCGGTCGCAAATTGCGTGATGTTGCGCATACTGGCGAGTATCAATTTGGTTTTGGGGTAGATTTTGAAATTGAATCCTATCTACGTTACCAAGGGGATAAGTTTTCTGAATATTTTGATGCCAATACCTATTTATTGATTACCAAAGCGTTGGATTATTTTGATCCTGCGCGTCAATTTGGTGGTGATTTGACCAAGGCATTGGCGAATACAAAAGCCCATTTCTTGCTGGCGTCTTTTTCTACTGATTGGCGTTTTGCACCAGATCGCAGTCATGAAATTGTGCAAGCGCTGGTGAATAACAAGCGCAATGTCACGTATGCCGAAATTGATGCACCGCATGGGCATGATGCATTTTTACTGGATGATGCGCGTTATTTGAATTTGGTGCGGACTTACTATGAACGGGTGGCGATATGAATTTCCAGGAATTAAATCATTTGCGCCCCGATTTGGCCTTCATCGCCCATTGGGTGCGTCCGCAATCGCATGTGCTGGATTTGGGGTGCGGCGATGGCGTGATGTTGGATTATTTGCAAACTGATAAACAATGTACCGGTTACGGCATTGAAATCGACGACGCTCAGCTGTTACAAAGCGCCAAACGTGGCATCAATGTGATACAGCAGGATATGGAAAAAGGCTTGACCATTTTTGCGGATGATGCGTTTGATACCGTGTTGTGTTTGTTTGCGCTGCAAATGATGAAAAATGTAGAAGGTATTTTGCGCGACATTACTCGCGTTGGGCGAGAGGTGATCGTGTCATTTCCCAATTTTGCTTATTGGCCGCATCGGGTCGCGCTGTGGCGTGGTCGGATGCCGGTTTCCAAAACCTTGCCGTATGAGTGGTACGACACGCCTAATTTGCGTTGTGCCACGATTGAAGATTTCGCAGAATTAGCCAATCAAGTGGGCTTGGAAGTGCTGGAATGCGTGGCTTTGCACGATGGAAAGTTGGTGTCTTATTTCCCTAATTGGCGTGGTAGTTTGGCTGTGTTCCGGTTGAGAAAAAAATAATCTTTATGGAAAACACCGCAAAGCCTTGGCATCACTATTTCAATCGCCGCATTTTGATTTGCTGCTTTTTGGGCTTTAGCTCGGGTTTGCCGCTGTTTATCTTGCTGAATTTGCTGCAAGCCTGGTTGGCGAAATCTGGCTTAAACGTCAAAGCGCTGGGTTTGTTTGCGCTGGTCATGTTTCCTTACACCTGGAAATTCCTCTGGTCGCCATTGATGGATCGATATAGCCTCGGCAAGCTGGGGCGGAGGCGGGGGTGGATGGTGCTGACGCAAGGCGTTTTGTTCGTCACGATAGGCGTGCTTGGGATGCTGGATCCACTGACTCAGCTGACTCCGATTGTCTTTTTTGCGTGTTTGATAGCCTTTTTTTCTGCCAGTCAGGACATTGTGATTGATGCCTACCGGCGCGAAATTTTGCCTGATAGCGAACAGGGATTGGGCCAAACTGTACATGTCAATGCTTACAAATTGGCTGGTTTGATCCCGGGCTCGCTCTCGTTAATCTTGGCGGATTTGATGTCGTGGCAAGCGGTATTTTGGATTACGGCTGTTTTCATGTTGCCGGGGTTGATTTGTACTTTATGGATTAAAGAACCAGTCATTTACGCGCCACCGCCCAAAAATTTAAAAGAAGCCGTTTTCTTGCCGTTTCGTGAATTTATTGCCCGTGATGGGTGGCAAGGG
>CAZMPS010000099.1:0-6495 GCA_964568305.1 uncultured Burkholderiaceae bacterium | reverse complement strand
GCCTTGATGGAAGCCGCATTGGAAGCTGGTGCGCAAGATGTGATTGCGGATGAAGAGGGCGGTTTTGAGGTCTTATGCGCGGTGCCCGATTTTGCGCAATTAAAAGACAGTCTACAAGCCGCCGGCTTCAAACCAGAAGTGGCTGAAATTGTCATGAAGCCGAATACAGAAATTACCTTTTCCGGTGACGATGCCATCAAAATGCAAAAGTTGCTGGATGCGCTGGAAAACCTGGATGACGTGCAAGAGGTTTATAGTAACGTCATTATTGAAGAGTGATGTTTCTCACTCTACTGCTACACCGCAAATGGAACATTAACTGTAGCCTTGCCTCGTTGGTTCTTCGTTTATTTAGTACTTATTTTATTCAATTTGCTTTCACACTGATTCCACTATGAAAATTCTAGTCGTTGGTTCTGGCGGCCGCGAGCATGCGTTGGCCTGGAAAATTGCGCAATCTGAACGTGTTCAAGTTGTCTATGTCGCGCCAGGAAATGGCGGTACGACGTTGGATGCGCGTTTGATGAATGTGCCGATTAATGATCCGCTAGCTTTGGCTGAATTTGCGCAAACCGAAGGTGTGGCACTGACTGTTGTAGGGCCGGAAGTGCCATTGGCTGCCGGTATTGTGAATATTTTCCGTGAGCGTGGTTTGAAGATTTTTGGGCCTACCAAAGAAGCCGCGCAGTTAGAAAGTTCTAAGGATTTTGCCAAGGCTTTCATGCAACGCCATGCGATTCCAACGGCGGAATATCAAACTTTTTCTGCTTTGGATGCCGCACATGATTACATTGCACAAAAAGGGGCACCGATTGTCATCAAGGCAGATGGCTTGGCGGCAGGCAAGGGCGTCGTTGTTGCTATGACACTAGAAGAAGCGCACGCAGCGGTGGATATGATGTTGTCCGATAACAAGTTGGGTGATGCTGGTGCGCGTGTGGTGATTGAAGAGTTTTTGCAAGGTGAAGAAGCCAGCTTCATCGTGATGGTGGATGGCAAAAATGTTTTGCCTTTGGCAACCAGCCAGGATCACAAGCGCTTGCAGGATGGCGATCAAGGGCCGAATACCGGGGGAATGGGGGCGTATTCTCCTGCCCCTATCATTACGCCCGCTTTGCATGCGCGTGTGATGCGTGAAATCATTCATCCCACTGTGCAAGGGATGGCGAAAGAAGGAATTGTTTTTACCGGCTTTTTATACGCTGGATTGATGATCGATAGTCAGGGTAATCCTAAAACACTGGAATTCAATTGCCGCATGGGTGATCAGGAAACGCAACCCATCATGGCGCGTTTAAAGAGCGATTTGCTGACGGTGATGGAACATGCGGTGGATGGCTCATTGGATCAAGTGACATTGGAGTGGGATAGACGTACTGCGCTGGGTGTGGTGATGGCGGCGGCACATTATCCTGACACACCACGCAAAGGCGATGTGATTAGCGGGATTCCTGCTGAAACAGATCAATGCGTGACTTTCCACGCGGGTACCAGTTTCGTTAAAGAACAATTGTTGACTGCCGGTGGACGTGTGTTATGCGTAGTTGGTTTGGGCGACAGCGTCAAAGTAGCGCAAAAGCAGGCCTACGAAGCGATTGATCGTATCGAATTTGAAGGTGCGCAATATCGGCGTGATATTGGCTGGCGTGCGATAAAAAATGGTTAATTCGACTTCTGCAATCTCATCAGCCAGCGTTAAGGCGTATTTGCTTCATTTGCATGCAAGCATTATTGCAGCGATAGAAAAAATCGATGGCCAGTCTTTTCTACGCGATGCGTGGGAGCGCCCGGAAATCGAAGCCGGTCGTGTGCACGGAAGTGGTATTTCTTGCATTTTGGAAGATGGTAATGTGATGGAACGCGCTGGGATTGGTTTTTCTCATGTGCAAGGCGATCATTTGCCACCTTCTGCTGCTGCGCATCATCCTGAAAGCGCTGGTTGTCCTTGGGAAGCGATGGGTGTGTCATTGGTGTTCCATCCACGCAATCCTTACATCCCGACTGTGCACATGAATGTGCGTTTTTTTAATATCATCAACAAAAAAAATCAGCCTGTTTGGTGGTTTGGCGGCGGCATGGATTTGACGCCTTATTATGGTTTTGAAGAAGATGCACGGCATTTCCATCAAACTTGCCATGCGGCTTTAACACCATTTGGTGCGGATTTATACCCTCGGTTTAAGCAATGGTGTGATCAGTACTTTTTCTTAAAGCATCGCCAGGAAGCGCGTGGGATCGGCGGTATCTTTTTTGATGATTTCAACGCGCCTGGTTTTACCAATAGTTTTGCCATGATGCAAAGTGTCGGCGATCATTTTCTTGCTGCGTATTTGCCTATCGTCGAACGTCGCAAAGACATGGCGTATGGCGAGCGTGAGCGTGATTTTCAGGCTTATCGGCGTGGGCGTTATGTGGAATTTAATTTGGTGATCGACAGAGGCACCTTGTTTGGTTTGCAATCTGGCGGGCGTACGGAATCGATTTTGATGTCTATGCCACCGATGGTGAAATGGCGTTATGACTGGCAAGCTCCAGTGGGTAGTGCGGAAGCCAGGTTGGTGTCTGATTTTTTACCACCCAGAGAATGGATTAACCAATAATGCGCTGTATTGCGCTGCTTGGTGGAAGTTTTGACCCGGTTCATCAAGGACATGTAGAGTTAGGCGTTTTTTTTGCCAATTTGCTGGGCGCCGATGGTTTACGCATCATCCCAACTGGCAAGTCGGCGTTTAAACAACCTTTGCAGGCAACAGCGGCGGACAGATTATCTATGCTGCGGCTCGCTTTTGATGGGCAAACGATTGCTGTCCATCTGGATGAGCAAGAAATGGTGCGCGATGGCGTGACTTACACGATTGATACTTTGCGTAGCTTGCGAGCGGAATATGGTGCCGATACATCCTTGGTTTTTTTAATCGGATTTGATCAATTGCAGCAGTTGCATACTTGGCATGAATGGCAGCAGCTTTTTGATTACGCCCACATTTGCGTTGCTGCGCGGCCAGGATTTAGTGTGGATTCAGACCTTGCATCGTATGCGTCGCAATTGCCACCCGAAGTAGCAGAAGTATTTTTTCAGCGCAGCGCTACGGTGGAGCAAATTCGTAACACAGCGCATGGTTACACGTATTTGGCTTCTGAGTTGGCGATTGACGTTTCTTCCACTGCTATTCGTGCTGCCTTGCAAAGGGGTGAAATGCCTGCGCAGGCTGTGCCGGCTACGGTGTTGGCTTACATTCAACAACATGATTTGTATAAAAATTAATTTAATTTAACTTAACCTTATTAAAAATTACATGGATATTAAAAAACTTCAAACCTTGGTCATTGATGCTTTAGAAGAAGTCAAAGGACAAGATATTCGTTTGTTTGACACCACCCATTTGACTAGCTTATTTGATCGCATCGCGGTTGCATCGGGAACATCGAATCGCCAAACCAAGGCACTGGCGGCTTCAGTACGTGACAAAGTCAAAGAAAACGGTGGGCGCGTGGTCGGGATGGAAGGTGACACTTCTGGCGAGTGGGTGTTGGTGGATTTGGGCGATATGATTGTCCATATTATGCAACCAGCGATTCGTGCTTATTACCGCCTGGAAGAAATCTGGGGCGAGAAAGAAATCAAACTGGAAACAGCAGCTAAAGCGGTGAAACGTGTTTCTAAACGCACGGCTTCTGAACTCGTAACGGAAGAAAAACCAAAAGCAACGAAAACAAGAACAACAAAAACTGCGAAAGCAGAAAAGGCATCTACAACGGAAGATGCACCAAAAGTCGCAAAGGCAACTAAAACAACTAGAACAACTAGAACAACTAGAACCGTAAAAACTACCAAAGTGGCAAAAAGTGATGATGCATTAGCAGTATCGGAAACCGTTGCCAAACCAAGAAAAACTACACGTCATATCAAAACACAATCAGCGGAATAACATCCCATGCAACTCATGATTGTTGCAGTCGGTCACAAAATGCCGGCATGGATTGCTACAGGTTTTGAAGAATATGCCAAACGCATGCCTGCAGAATGTCGTTTGACATTGAAAGAAATCAAACCAGTGGAACGCTCCAGCAGCAATACTGCAGCCTGGGCGATGGCACAAGAACGTAGCAGGATTGAATCTGCCTTGCCTAAAGGCATCCGCATTATTGCGCTGGATGAACATGGCAAAGATTGCACCAGCGTGCAGCTTTCACAACAATTGACGCAATGGCAACAGGATGGGCGCGATGTTGCCTTCATCATTGGTGGCGCAGATGGTTTGGATCCGCAATTCAAAGCAAAGGCTGATGGCTTGATCCGTGTATCCAGCTTGACGCTGCCGCACGGCATGGTGCGGGTATTGTTGGCTGAGCAGTTATATCGCGCTTGGTCGATTACGCAAAACCATCCTTATCATCGAGTTTGAATCGAATGTGACCCGAATTTGATATGTCCGACAATATGATACAAACTGAGAAAAAAATTTATTTGGCCTCCAAAAGCCCACGTCGACGTGAGTTATTGCATCAAATAGGGGTGGAATTTGAACTGTTAACGCTGCGCAGCCAAGCACCACGCGGGCCAGATGTATCGGAAGAAGTGTATGAAGGCGAGGCTGCAGCAGATTATGTGGCGCGCGTGACAAGAGAAAAAGTTACCTTTGCCTGGCAAGTATTACTAGCGCGCAAATTGCCTTTGAAATTGCCGCCACATCCGATTTTGGCGGCCGATACTACCGTTGTGATTGACGACAAAATTTTGGGAAAACCGGCCGATATGGCTGAAGCCAAAGCCATGTTGCGTGCTTTGTCAGGGCGCACGCATCAAGTGCTGACTAGTGTCGCAGTACAATTGTATGATCAGGTATGGCAAAGCACGCATACATCACAAGTCACATTTGCCGACTTATCAGAAGCTACTATTGATGCATATTGCCTCACGGCAGAACCATACGACAAAGCTGGTGCGTATGCGATTCAGGGCTGGGCGGGTATGTTTATCCAACACATTGCCGGCAGCTATTCCAGCATCATGGGTTTGCCTTTGTTTGAGACTGCGCAGTTGTTACGACAAGCTGGTATTGATTTGTAATATTTATGATTACAATTATTGTATGAATGAAAACATTTTGATTAACATCACGCCGCAAGAAACACGGGTGGCGATGATTTTGCAAGGCGCCGTGCAAGAGTTGCATATTGAACGGACTTTGTCGCGCGGTTTAACCGGCAATGTGTATTTGGGCAAAGTAGTTCGTGTATTGCCAGGAATGCAATCTGCTTTTATCGATATTGGTTTAGAACGCGCGGCTTTTTTACATGTGGCCGATATTTGGTCAGCGCGATCAGAGAGTAAAGATAGCAGCGCTGCTGCAATCCTACCAGCTCCTGTTATTCCGATCGAAAAAATACTGTTTGATGGCCAATCGCTCATGGTGCAAGTCATTAAAGATCCTATTGGCACCAAAGGCGCGCGCCTTTCGACGCAAATTTCCGTTGCTGGCCGCATGTTGGTGTATTTGCCGCAAGATTCGCATATTGGTATTTCGCAGCGGATTGAAAATGAAAGTAACAGAGAATTGCTACGTAGCAGAGTGCAACAATTGTTACCTCCAGAAGAGAAGGGCGGTTACATCGTTCGCACTATGGCGGAAGAGGCGTCTGATGCTGATTTGCAAGCCGATATTCATTACCTGCGCAAAATTTGGGCAGCCATTAGCCATGCGGCACGCACCAAACCAGCACCTACTTTACTGTTTCAGGATTTGAATCTGGCACAACGAGTATTGCGTGATTTTGTGCATGATGAAACTGCCAGCATTCAAATCGACTCGCGTGAAAATTATGGCAAATTGTACGAATTCGCTCAAGCTTACACACCAAGCGTACTCAATCGCCTGCAGCATTACGCTGGTGAGCGGCCATTGTTTGATTTGTATGGGGTCGAACAAGAAATTTTGCATGCATTAGGACGTCGAGTAGAGCTGAAATCAGGCGGTTACTTGATTGTCGATCAAACCGAAGCGATGACAACGATAGACGTCAATACCGGTGGTTTTGTCGGTGGTCGTAATTTTGATGACACCATTTTCAAAACCAATTTGGAAGCTGCGCATGCCATCGCACGCCAGCTACGTTTACGCAATTTGGGCGGGATTATTATTCTTGATTTTATTGATATGGAAAATCAGGAACACCGCCATGCTGTATTAGCAGAATTAAAAAAAGCGCTATCCCGTGATCGCACCAATATTTCTATCAGTGATTTTTCTGCCTTGGGGTTGGTGGAAATGACTAGAAAGCGCACGCGTGAATCTTTGGCGCACATATTGTGCGAAACCTGTCCTGTTTGTGCCGGTAAAGGTTTAGTGAAAACTTCCCGCACTGTTTGCTATGAAATTATGCGTGAATTGATGCGCGAAGCCAAACAATTTAATCCACGTGAATTTCGCATTTTGGCATCACAAGAAGTGATCGATTTATTCCTGGAAGAAGAGTCACAGCATTTAGCTCAAC
>CAZMPS010000098.1:1933-6547 GCA_964568305.1 uncultured Burkholderiaceae bacterium | reverse complement strand
AATAATGCACCACCCCAAGCCAAAGAACGCCAGTTGTCATACGGACTCATGGCGAACTGGTAAATGACGACTGGTAAATTGGCAATCGGCATATTCATATTCGTGCTAAAAAATTGATTATTCAGTGCGGTAAATAGCAGTGGGGCAGTTTCTCCAGAAATTCTGGCCAGCGCGAGTAACGCACCTGTGACAACCCCTGCTTTGACTGCGCGCAAACGTATCATTGTGGCGACTTTCCAACGTGGCGCACCCAGGGCAAAAGCGGCTTCCAGCAAATTTTTAGGTACTAGTTTTAACATGTTGTCAGTGGTGCGTACGACGACGGGGATCGCAATTAAAGAAATCGCAAACGTACCCGCCCAACCAGAAAAATGTTTGAGGTTGGCCACATAAATCGCATAAACAAATAAACCGATCACAATCGATGGCGCAGACAACATGATGTCAACGACAAAGCGGGTCACTTGCGCGAACCAGTTTTTTTCACCGTATTCAGCCAGATAGATACCCGCCAAAATTCCGATGGGTGTACTGATGGCTGTTGCTAAACCAACCAGCATGACACTACCAACAATCGCATTCAATAAACCACCACCATCATTGCCAGGCGCTGGTGTAGATTGTGTGAACATGGAAAAACTAATGGCGCCAAACCCCTTCATCAGCAAAGTTGCCAAAATCCATAACAGGAAAAAAAGGCCGACCGACATAGCTAAAAAAGAAAGGGTGATACCTATTTTGTGCTTGCGTAAACGTTTGCGATAAATGACATTTTGACTAATTGCAGGTAAAGAAAACTCGCTCATTTTTTACCTTCCTTACGAGACATGCTCATTAACATCAATTTCGCAGCAGACAAAACAATGAAAGTAATGACGAACAAGATCAAACCTAGTGCGAATAAAGAAGAAATATGCAACTTGGATTCGGCTTCAGCAAATTCATTCGCCAAAGTAGAAGCAATGCTGTTGCCAGCTGAAAATAAAGACCAGGATAACTTGTTGGAATTTCCAATCACAAAAGTCACTGCCATGGTTTCACCCAACGCACGCCCCAAGCCCAACATCACGCCACCAACCACACCGGTTTTGGTGTAGGGCAAGACAATTTTGCGTACCACTTCCCACTTGGTACAACCTAGGCCATAAGCGGATTCTTTCAATATGGCAGGAACGACTTCAAATACATCTCTCATGACGGAAGCGATGAAGGGAATAATCATCACAGCCAAAATCAAACCTGCTGTGAGTATGCCTATCCCCATCATAGGGCCGCTAAAAAGTACACCAATCAAGGGTAAATGACCTAAAGTATTTTGAAGTGTTGGTTGTATGTGATCAGCAAAAAAAGGGGCAAAAATAAATAAGCCCCACATACCATAAATAATGCTGGGCACGCCGGCTAATAACTCAACGGCTGTTCCCATAGGACGGCGCAACCACACTGGGCAAATTTCGGTGAGAAATAAGGCAATCCCAAAACTGACTGGGAAGGCAATCAACAGCGCAATAAAAGAGGTCGCAAGGGTACCGACAATGGCAATTAATGCACCATATTGGTCGTTGACAGGATCCCACTCAATTGTGGTGATAAATCTCAGACCGAATTTTTCAAATGCAGGCCAGGCACCAAGCAGGAGGGAAATAATGATGCCTACTAAAACTAAAGTGACGCTGAGCGCAAACGCTAGCGTCACTTTATGAAAGAAAAAATCTTGTAGCCGCTGTCGGCGCATAGTAGCAAGCAACATTTTATTTTCCAATTTTGGCGTCTCAATACTGTTATTAATTAACGTTGCCGTTACAGAATCATTGACAGATGAAGAGAGATTTTTGCTCATTGCTTGTGTATTAAATGCGGGCGAGGGTGAATTGTGTCACATCGCCCGCGTTTAGGATAATCAAGGAGGCAGAATCTTACCAAATTGTTTTGCCTGCGTTATCTTTTAATTGTGTTTTCCAGGAACTTTGTACAAGTTTTACGATTTCTGCTGGCAGGGGAACGTAATCCAATTCCGTTGCCATTGCGTTCCCGTTTTTATAAGCCCAATCGAAAAATTTCAACACTTCTTTACCCTTAGTCGCATCATCTTGCGCAGCGTGCATCAAGATAAAAGAAGCACCAGTGATAGGCCAGCTGAGTTTGCCTTCCTGATCAGTTAACACAACAGAAAAATCTACTGATTTAACCGCATTCTCTTTTGCGTCTTTAGATACCCAATGAGCATTTGCCGCTGCTGCTTTGAAATTCTCATCATCTGGGCTAACAAATTGACCATCGCGATTTTTTAATTGTGTGTATTGCATCTTGTTCTTTTTTGCATAGGCATATTCAACATAACCAATGCTGCCTTTGAGACGTTGAACATACGCGGCTACGCCTTCGTTGCCTTTACCACCTACGCCAGCTGGCCATTTGACAGTCGTACCTGCACCAACTGTTTTGCCAAATTCAGGGTTGGTTTTGGACAAATAATCGGTAAACAAGAAAGAAGTACCAGAACCGTCTGCGCGATGTACAACCGTGATGAGGTCTGCAGGCAATTTTAATTTGGGATTGAGTGCTGTGATTTCAGCTGCATTCCACTTGGTGATTTTGCCCAAATAAATGTCGGCAACAACTTGACCTGTCAATTTCAATTCACCCGGCTTAATACCTTCCAAATTTACAACAGGGACTACGCCACCGATAATGGCAGGGAATTGCACTAAGCCTTCTTTTTTCAATTCATCAGCTTTCAATGGCATATCGGAAGCACCGAAATCAACAGTCTTAGCCTTGATTTGCTTAATCCCACCGCCAGAACCGATCGATTGATAGTTCAAGCCATTACCCGTCGCTTTTTTGTAAGCCTCTGCCCATTTTGCATAAATAGGATAAGGAAAAGTAGCGCCTGCGCCGGTCATGTCTGCTGCCGATACGGATGAAAACATGAGTGCGGTAGTGGTGGTCAATACAAAAAATTGTAAAAATGGCTTAAAGCGCATCCTAGCTCCTAATAAGAATAAATAATAAGAATGACTAATAAAAATGTAACAATCTGAATGTATCAGACGATTGTGACAAGTTTATGACATGCAATCAAAAATTGTTATCCTATGTCAGGATGAGCTCGTTCTTTTTGACAGATATATAAAAAACGAGCCACTCCCAGATTAATAAATTAACTGGGTCTTATTAGAGTTAGACACTTTCTAAAGACAAACCAAAAGGTGTCAAAATAGTCTCTTTTGTTTGAAAAAACTCGACGTTTTTTGTCATGTCATACAACAAATTTGTCATTTTTTCCTCTCTAAAAAACAATCCTTTTTCTAAGCCTGCATAGGATATTATTTGGGCAATTTTAATCTTTGTCGCATCCGAAGTAGCTTGATTTCCCAGGTGAACCAACATATCTTTGAATTTTTCTGTATTTGACTTTCTTCTATCAAACCCGCACTTGAAAAACAGCGGACCATCTTCAGCAGAATGAAAAAAGTTTATGCCGAGATTAATTGCTTTTTTTGCAATAAATTTCGCGTCTGAATCTGAGATAGTTTCGCTATCCAAAACAGCTTGAGTGAATGCCAATGCCTTGTCAATTTGATCTGTTCCTTCATCTTGACATATATTACTAATACAAAGAGCTAAGGGAGATATATCTTGTTGTGTGGGCAATGCATGCGGCACTATTGGGAAATTATTTCCAATCATAAATTTTTCCTTTATGTGATAACCAAGGGGGAATAAAAACGACCTAATACTAGATACTAGAAGGATGAAATTAAAAAAAGCAACCTCAATTATTGCACAAAAATAAACAAGGTCATTTAATGAAATCGGAAAATCGTAATATTCACAATAATCATAAAGGAAGGCGTATTTGTGTAGCCCCCATGATGGATTGGACCGACCGTCATTGTCGTATCTTTCATCGTCAAATTACTCGCCACACTTGGTTGTATACAGAAATGGTCACAACTGGTGCGCTGATGTATGGCGATGTGGCACGTCATCTGGATTTTAATCAAGAAGAGCATCCAGTCGCATTGCAGTTGGGTGGCAGTGATCCAAGCGATTTAGCAAAAAGTGCAAAGCTTGGAGAAAAGTGGGGCTATGACGAAATTAATTTGAATTGCGGTTGCCCGTCGGAACGCGTGCAAAAAGGTGCGTTCGGTGCTTGCCTAATGGCAGAGCCTAATTTGGTAGCTGATTGCGTGAAAGCGATGTGCGATGTGGTGTCGATACCAGTGACAGTCAAACACAGAATAGGGATTGATCAAATTGAAAAGTATGATTTTGTGCGCGATTTCGTTGGTGTGATTGCGGATGCTGGTTGCAAAACTTTTATCGTGCATGCGCGTAATGCAATCTTAAAAGGCTTGAGTCCCAAAGAAAATCGTGAAATACCTGTCTTGAAATACGGTTTTGTGTATCGGCTCAAACGTGAGTTTCCAGATTTGGAAATCATTATTAACGGTGCTATCAAAACGGAGGCTGAAATTGATCTGCATTTACAGCATGTCGACGGTGTGATGCTCGGGCGTGTTGCGTACCATGATCCGTATTTGATGGCGGGTTTTGATGCGCGCTATTACGCGGATTTTGAAACACCACAACCAGTGAAGTCACGTA
>CAZMPS010000098.1:0-1923 GCA_964568305.1 uncultured Burkholderiaceae bacterium | reverse complement strand
ACTGGAAGCCATGCTGCCTTATATACAACAACAATTAGCCTTGTATGGCAAAAAAGGTAGCAATAATCCCAATGGCGGTGGATTGAAGCTCAATAGCATTACTCGCCATATGTTGGGCTTAGCTACTGGTATGAATGGTGCACGTATATTTCGTCAAACTTTGTCTGACAGCAAAAAATTAGCAGCAGGTGATCCAGCATTGTTGTTGGAAGCGTTGGAATTGGCTGGGATCAATTAAAAAGTAGATAGTAGCGTTTTGAATGGTAATAGTTATTGGTGGCATCAGGTTTGGCGCTTTTTCTGTATAATCTCGTTTTGCGCCTATAGGAATTATCATGCGTTTACTTCAAAAAGCACTCACTTTCGATGATGTGTTGTTGGTTCCAGCTTATTCGAACATCCTCCCTAAAGATACCTCCCTTAAAACTCGCCTGACACGCAATATTCAGTTGAATATTCCGTTGCTGTCCGCAGCCATGGACACCGTGACAGAAGCACGACTTGCGATTGCCATGGCACAAGAAGGTGGGATCGGGATCATACATAAGAACTTGCCTCCTAAAGAGCAGGCGCGTGAAGTGGCCAAGGTTAAACGCTTTGAGTCAGGCGTGTTGCGTGATCCAATTACCATTCCTCCTTCTATGAAAATTCGCGACGTGCTGGCATTGACTGCGCAGTACGGTATCAGTGGTTTTCCTGTAGTCGAAGGCAAGCAAGTCGTTGGCATCATCACTAATCGTGATTTGCGTTTCGAAGAAGAGCTTGATGCTGAAGTACGCGCCAAAATGACGCCGCGTGAGAAGCTGATTTTTGTTAAAGAAGGTGCGGATTTGGCAGAAGCCAAGCGCCTGATGAACAAACATCGCTTGGAGCGCGTATTGGTCGTTAATGATGCGTTTGAATTGCGCGGCTTGATTACCGTCAAAGATATTCAGAAATCCACCGAGCATCCTTTTGCGTCCAAAGATAGCTACGGTAAGTTGTTAGTCGGTGCCGCCGTTGGTGTTGGTGCCGATAATGATGAACGAATTGATTTGTTGGTTAAGGCCGGCGTGGATGTGTTAGTCGTTGATACGGCACATGGTCATTCACAAGGAATTCTGGATCGTGTGAAATGGATTAAAACCCATTATCCGCAAGTGGATGTCGTCGGTGGCAACATTGCTACTGTCGCTGCTGCAAAAGCATTGGTTGATTATGGTGCCGATGCGGTGAAAGTTGGCATCGGCCCAGGTTCGATTTGTACGACCCGAATTGTTGCTGGTGTGGGTGTGCCTTGTATCGCGGATGGTGGTGTTCGTTTTTCAGGCGACATTTCTAAAGCATTAGCAGCAGGGGCTTCTAGCGTGATGATGGGTAGCATGTTTGCGGGTACGGAAGAAGCGCCTGGCGAAGTGATTTTGTTCCAAGGCCGTAGCTACAAATCCTATCGCGGAATGGGCAGCTTAGGCGCGATGGCAGATGGTTCGGCTGATCGTTATTTCCAGGATGCGGAAAGTAAATCAGAAAAATTTGTGCCAGAAGGCATAGAGGGGCGCGTTCCTTACAAAGGCAGCGTGTTGGCGATCTTGTATCAAATGGTCGGTGGCGTGCGACAATCGCTAGGTTATTGTGGTTGTGCAACCATTGATGAATTGCACGCAAAAGCGGAGTTTGTGGAAATCACTTCCGCCGGCATGCGTGAATCCCATGTGCATGACGTGCAAATCACCAAAGAAGCACCTAATTACCGCGCAGAATAATCAGTATTATCCGTACTAGTAGCAAGACATCCATAACACGTGTTATTTGTCATATTGGCCATGTTTCCTCTATGACGTGTATCACGTGTTATGTTTTTTATGCATTGAATTATTCAATTATTCAATTATTCAATTATTCAATTATTCAATTTAATCCTATTTCGTTCTATCTCATCATGCC
>CAZMPS010000097.1:5387-6602 GCA_964568305.1 uncultured Burkholderiaceae bacterium | reverse complement strand
CAGCGTGTGGGACAAGGGGAGTAAAAAGATTAAGCTAGACGCCCTTTACGGGCGTTTATGTTATGGCGGCCTCGATCTAGGCTCAACCCGTGATCTCACCGCTTACTCGCTGGTGTTCCCGCCGGAAGACGATAGAGAGCCGTGGCAAGTCTTGGTCTGGTTCTGGTGCCCACAAGAAAAAATCGATACACAAGAACATGACGATGCCGCGCCCTATGGGCGCTGGCAGGATGAAGGCTATTTGACTGGGACCGAAGGCAATGTCACAGACTACAACCCGGTCAAACAGCAAATTTTAAAAAGCATCAAGCAGTTCAATGTTAAAGAAATCGGCTTCGATCGCTGGAACGCGCTGCAGCTAGCAAACGAGCTATTAGAGCGTGACGTCCCACTGGTTGAGGTGCCGCAAAACACGGGTGGCATGTATCCAGGCAGCAAGAAGCTCGAAGAACTGGTCTATGGCAAGCGATTCCAGCATGGCGGCAATCCGGTATTGCGCTGGTGCGCTAGCAACACTGCATTGTTGTTTGACAGTAATGGGAATTTTAGGCCAGACAAGAAACGATCAAACGACAACGGGCGCATTGATGGCATCGTGGCTACCGTCATGGCGCTCAGTCGTGCTGTTTGTTACGAGAGCGACGAATTATCACAAGCATTTGTAAATTTAAATTGATATGACAATACTTGACCTGCAAGCAAATCGTTACGAATCGAGAGTGCTCAAAGATTGGGTACAGTCACGCCCAGGCGCGTCGCATCGTATCAATAATGCCACTGTCATCAGCTCGAATATTGGCGCGATGACGGACTTGTTTGCGCCGATTAACTCGCCCTCTGGCTTCCCGGTCACAGATCGCACGGCGATGCAGGTTAGTACTGTATATGCGTGCTTATCCAAACTGGCGGGCGCGATTTTGCAGCTACCGATTGAGCAATATCGACTAGATGCCGATAATCAGCGCACACAGTCACCACGCAATACGCTGTGGTGGCTGTTGAATGAGACGCCATCACCGGCGTGGACATCGGCCAGCTGGAAAGAGTGGATCGTCAAATGTGTTGCGCTGCGAGGCGACCAATGCACTGAGATCGTACGTAGTAAATCATTTAGTACGCTGGGCGACATCATTGGACTCAAGATTCATCATCCTGATTACGTCACGCCGCGCCGCTTTCAAGGGCGGTTGATCTATGACGTGATCGACATTGAAA
>CAZMPS010000097.1:2776-5377 GCA_964568305.1 uncultured Burkholderiaceae bacterium | reverse complement strand
AAATCATACACGCTAGACCAGGATGACATGCTGCATTTCACTGGCTTTGGCTTTGATGGGTTGCGCAGTTTATCCATGATCCAATACGCGGCCCGTAATGCGATTGGCAATAGCCTAGCCGCTGCTGATTACAGCGGGCGCAGCATTGGCGAGGGTGCGATGCCGCAAATCGCATTGAGTTACGAAAAATCGCTCAGTAAAGAGCAAGAGAAGGCTTTGCGTGACACTTTCGTTGCGACATATGGCGGTACGCAATCGCGCAAATTGCCGCTCGTGTTGATGGGTGGCGCAAAGGTGAGCGAACTCAGTATCAGCCCGATTGATATGCAGTTGTTAGAGTCGCGCCGATTTGAGCGCGAAGACATTTGCCAAGCGTTAGGCGTTCCGCCGGTGCTGATTGGTGATAACGATAAAACATCAAGTTGGGGTACGGGAATTGAGCAAATCACCCTCGGCTTCGTCAAATACACTGTTAAACCGCACCTTTGTCGTTGGGAAGAAGAATTAAACCGCAAACTGTTCCGGAACGCAGGCCCATTTGTCGAATTTGACCTTGACGCATTGTTGCGTGGTGACAGTAAAGCACAGGCCGATGCATTCCGCGCGGCGCTTGGTGGCCCAGGCACGGGAGATGGTTATATGACAGTCAACGAAGTACGAAAAATCAAGAATCTTCCGCCAGACCCGGATGGTGACAAGTTATTCAAGGCTGCCGCAAAAGTAGCGACATCTTCTCAGACATCTAACTAAGATCAGAAAGTTACAAGATGAACATCAGTAAACTCATGCAGCTCATTAAAGACAATGCGGACAAAAAGCAAACAATCCGAATGGAATCAAGTGCCACGGATGCGCATATCTACGTCTATGACGTCATTGATAGCTATTGGGGCGCCAATGCCATCGATCTGGTAAAGGCCCTCGCTGATGCGGCAGATAAAACAATTTACCTACATATCAACTCGCCCGGCGGTGATGTATTTGAGGCGCGCGCGATGTCGGCTGCGCTCGTTGCGCATGCTGGCAAGGTTGTTGCGTTGATTGAAGGAGTATGTGCAAGCGCGGCTACTTATCTTGCATTGTCAGCCAATGAAATCCATATGACAGAGGGTGCGTTATTCATGATTCATAACTCATGGACGATGGCAATGGGCGACTGTAATGAGTTGCGTAAGACAGCAGATTTGCTAGAAAAAATTGATGGAACTATCGCCGCCGATTATGTGCGAAAAACCAATGCCAGTGCAGAGCAAGTCGCAACGTGGATGGATGCTGAAACATGGTTTACTGCAGAAGAGGCGCTCGCTGCTGGCTTTGTCGACGTCATTGACGCGAATACAAAAAATACCAAAGAAAATGCTGCCCAATGGGATCTCAGCGCCTATTCCAATGCACCAAAAATGACACCAGAGCAAGAGGAAGAGCCGGATTTAACAGCACTCGCCGCAGCTCAGATTCAGCTTAACAAAAATAGACTCCGTTTATTTGATACCCAAATCTAACGCGCCTCCCGCGTCCAGAGCCAAACCACCTGAGGGTGGTTTTTTATGTCCGTCTCAATCACACGAAAGGTAAAACAATGAGCATTCAAGCCCTCCGGGAGCGTGCCGCCGCCGCTGCCAAAGAAGCAAATCATATTTTGGCGGAAAAAGGTTCACAAGTCTGGACTAAGGAAGATCAGACGAAATTTGACAATCTAGTTGATGAGGCTGAGCGTGCTAAAGCACAGATCAGTGCGCTAGAGAAAAAGATGGAGCAAGATCGCGAAGATGATTTCAGAGATATTGCAGATCATGATATTAAGCGAAATGCAAAAAACGGTAAAAAGCTCACGGATGCTGAGATTGCGTTTAACATCTTCTTGCGCAAATCAGACACGCAGATGACAAACGAAGAGCGGACGATGGTGCGCAATACCATGTCAACGACAACTGGCTCGCAGGGTGGATTTACTGTGCAATCAAGCGTCGCCAGCACTATGATTGATTACCTAAAGGCGTATGGATATATGCGCAAGGTGGCAGACCAGATTACTACTGCTGATGGGGCGCCTCTCTCTTTCCCGGCGTCTGATGGTACTGCAGAGGTGGGCGAATGGATTGCGCAAAATACGACGGCAACAGCACTTGATCCTTCGTTTAGTTCGATTGCATTAAACGTATTCAAGGCATCTTCAAAGATCGTCGCTGTCCCATTTGAGTTGTTACAGGACAGTCAAATAGACATTCAAGCAATGATTTTCAGGCGTCTTGCAGATCGTATTGGCCGCGTGGCTAACGTTGGTTACACAACAGGCGCTGGTAGTACCGATCCATTCGGTCTGATTACGCAGTGTTCAGTTGGAAAAACAGGTACAACAGGCCAGACATTGACCATCATCTATGATGATTTGGTCGATATGATTGATTCGATAGATGCAGCGTATCTCGACATCCCGGCCACAACACCAGAAATGCCGGGCGTTGCGCCTGGTTGGATGTTTGGCCAAACAATGCGCCGTACTATTCGTAAATTGAAAGACACGGCTGGTCGTCCAATCTGGATACCAAGCTATGACGAAGGTCTGTCGTCAAAAACACCAGATTTGCTACTAGGTTACCC
>CAZMPS010000097.1:0-2766 GCA_964568305.1 uncultured Burkholderiaceae bacterium | reverse complement strand
CGTGATGCGATGGAGGTCACCATGTTCCGTTTTGATGATTCTGCGTACGCGAAGTTGGGGCAGGTCGGATTCTTGGCATGGGCCCGCACAGGCGGTAATTTGATGGATAACCAGGCCGTTAAGGTTTATCAGCACAGCGCAACATAATTCCATCATCCAAGCCACAAAGCCGCTCTCATCGTTCAGGGCGGTTTTCTAATTTGAAAGGACTTTCATCATGGCAAAGAAAAATGATCAATCTCCAGAGGCAGCAGATGCTCCTGCAGAGGTTACAACAGATGTTACGACAGAAGTTAAGGAAGCAGTTTTGGAAAATGTGCGCGTACGTTTGTTGGTAGATTGCGCGTACGGTAAATGCAATGCTGTTGTCAGCATTCCATCCGATGAATTAGTCATTGCAAAAGAGCATGGCCTAGCTGATGATAATCCGGATGCGATTGCGTACGCCGAATCCATCGCGAAGCAATAAGAGCATGGGCAGTCAAATCATTGAGAAGCCTACCGCTCTCGCGGTCTCATTAGTAGATGCAAAAGATGAGCTGGCGATTGATGGGAGTGAGCTGGATGGTCGTGTGACCACTTGGCTTAAGGGCGTCATCAGCTATGCGGAAAGCGAAACGGGTCGCGCGATTATGCAGCAGACGTGGCGCGTCACGCTCGATGCATTCCCTGTGGCGATTGGGCTGCCTCGCACGCCGGTTATTTCGGTCGTTGCGGTGAAATATGTTGATCCTAATGGGGTATTGCAAACACTTGATTCGGATGATTATGAGCTGGATTCTGATAGCCAAGGGGCGTGTATCGTGCCCGCGTTCGGCAAGACGTGGCCCGCTACTTGCGATAAGGTCAATGCTGTTTACGCTGATGTTGTGTGTGGATTCGGCGCTGATGATAGCGCCACGCCGGATGATTTCAGACTGTTTATTTTGGCCAAACTCAAAGAGCAGTTTGATCCAGAGGGCAGGTTAAACAAAGAAAACGTGCAGTCGTCGTTTATCGATCATCTACTTGATGCGCAGCGAGTTTACGGATGAATAGTTACAACCTAACCAGCCGCATTACGATCCAACAACGTGGGGCGGGGCAAGATGCGGCAGGTCAGCCCGTGCAAACGTGGGTTGATGTGGCGACCGTGTGGGCAAATATTCGTTATCTGAGCGGTGTCGAGACGATCAAGTCTGATGCGCCAGTCAGCGTGGCAAAAGCAAGCATTTGCATTCGTAGACGTACAGACATAAGCGCTGGTATGCGTGTGGTTTTTGGTTCTGCGGTTTTTAATATTCAGGCGGTATTGCCGGACGAGGGGCGCCGCGTATTTATGTACCTAGCCTGCGAAACAGGCGGTAACCAGGGATAACTATGTCAGTCAGTATGCGCTTGCGTGGTGATATGCTTAGCGGGTTAAGTAACCTCACCAATGCGTTGAGTGAAGAGACTCTAAGGTCGGTCGGTGTGGCGGGCGCAAAAGTGATTCAAAACGAAGCGATTACCCGCGTGCCTGTACGTAAAGGCATCATCAGGCGCAACATAATCATCAAAAGGGCCGAAGAAAAGTCTAGTGCAAATCGTCAAACGTATCTGGTGACAGTGCGCAAAGGGCGTTACGGTGGCGATGATGCGTTTTACTGGCGGTTTGTTGAAGAGGGGCATAAATATGTGCCACGCCGTAAAAAAGGTAAGTCAGTCAATGCGCATAGATTAGCAGCAGAATTGGAATACGGCACATCAAAAAAAGGTGCGCGACCATTCATGCGGCCAGCTTACGAAGCAACGAAAGAGCAAGCAGTCGAGGCTATGCGTCAACGTTTGCGTGAGCGGCTAGCATTGATACGAGGTAAATAAATTGACGGTCGAATCGCAAATTTTTAACGCGCTAAAAACGTTAGTCAGCGAACGCGTATATCCAGACGTCGCGCCCGATCAACCGGTCTTGCCCTACATCACGTATCAGGGGGTCGGTGGTAGCGCGATTAATTTTATTGATGGTGATTTGCCCGGCAAGCGCAATGCGCGTATACAGGTGACGATCTGGGCGTCAACAAGATTGGAAGCCAGTGCGCTGGCCGAACAAGCGGAAGATGCGATGCGCACAGTCACAGCACTGCAAACAACGGTACTCGGCGCGGCTGTATCAGATTATGAAGAAGAGACTAAGCTGTACGGTAGTCGACAAGATTTTAGTGTTTGGTATTAAGTATTGATTGTTTTAAGCGCCTTCGGGCAAAACCTCAGCCACCCATGCGGTGGCTTTTTTTACGTCTATAGAAAGGACACATCATGGCAGTTTCGCTCCCAAACGGCGCGCTGATTTCGATTGCAAGTGGTTACGGCTCCAATCTTACTGTCAGCGCATTGACCAACGCCAATCCAGCCGTTGCTACTTCTTCTGCGCACGGTCTGGCAAACGGTGATTTTGTCGAAGTCACTAGCGGTTGGTCGCGTCTTACCAATAAGGTTGTGAAAGTTGGCAACGTCACTACCAACACTTTTGAGTTGGTCGGTATTGATACGTCGTTGACTAGTATCTATCCAGCATCGGGTGGCATTGGATCTGTGCGTAAGGTTACTGGTTACACGCAGTTGTCGCAGATCCTTACTTCTGCGAGTAACGGCGGTGAGCAGCAGTTTTTGGAATATCAATTCCTTGAATCCGATGCGCAAAAACGTATCCCGACTTTCAAGAATGCGGCTGGTCTTACGTTTTCAATCGCTGACGATGCAACCCAGCCAGGGTACATTTTGGCATCCGTGGCTAATGATGATCGC
>CAZMPS010000096.1:0-6607 GCA_964568305.1 uncultured Burkholderiaceae bacterium | reverse complement strand
CTGCCTTATCATCGTAATGTGCCCATTTACTCAAAAAGGGGACATTACTACTTTGGGCTAACAGGTAATTCGTAAATGTTGCTTGAATGCTGTTAAAGAGTTACATTAAATCCATGTGCTTTTTTGGATAAACAGATGTAGTATTGCATCAGAAGCTGCGGGAGTATGAGTTATCCTCAACCCATATCAAACGATGTGTAATTTGGTGGTGTTGTTTTTGTTGTAATCCAAGCGATTATTGTAAGTAGTAAGTATTGTCAATGATAAGGAGGTGTGTCATGTCGGGTGGTACGCAAAAAAAGATTGGTAAAGTCCGCCCTCCTAGGGTGCAGATTACTTATGACGTAGAAACGGGTGATAGTGTTAAGCAGAAAGCGTTGCCATTTGTGGTGGGTGTGTTGGCAGATTTGAACCCCGGTGGTGCTAACGAAACTCGCCTGCGAGATCGCTCTTTTGTCTCTATTGATGGTGATAATTTCGACAAAGTCATGTCGGCTGTTAATCCAACAGTATCTTTGTCCGTGCCAAATAAATTAAGTAGTGAGGGTGGCAATATGCGGTTGGATATGTCGTTTTCTGAGTTGGATGCCTTTTCTCCTGCGCGCGTGGCAAGATCCGTGCCGGAGTTAAACCAATTGTTGGAAGCACGTGAACGTTTGAATGATTTGTTGGCTAAGTTAGAGGGCAATGATAAATTAAATGATTTGTTGGCTGAAGTCGTGCTGAATACGGAGGTGCAAGTGAAGGCTTGTTCTGAGCAGCGTGAGCGTGAGCAGCAGTCAGATGCTGCAGATAAGCCAGTAGAATAACAAGAATTTGTATATGTGGGACTGGAGTGTGGGCCGATCGGTGCGCCTCATCCCCAATATTTTGTAGGAGTATGGCATGGGAACGTTGGCAGAATTAATATCTGAGACATCCGGGAGTGGTGAGCAACCATCTGTTCTTGATTTGATAATTGAACATGGCAGGATTGTGCGTGATCCAGCGCAAGCTGAAAAAGCAGCCGAAATGATTTCAGAGTTTATCGACCAAGTGCCGTTGCGGGTAACGCGAAAAACGTTGAATGCGGCCGAAATGATTGCTGAGCGTATTGCGGAGATTGACGCTTTGATTTCTCTGCAATTAAACGAAATTATGCATGCGGAGGCATTTCAGAAATTAGAGTCCACTTGGCGAGGTTTGCATAAATTGGTGCGGGCCGGTGAGGGTGCAACAAGCTTGAGTATCAAAATCTTACCCGTGAATAAAATCGAATTGTTGAAGGATTTTGAACGTTCTTCAGGTTTCGATCAAAGCACTTTGTTCAAGCTGATTTATGAAGAAGAGTTCGGAACTTTGGGGGGGGCACCTTTTGGTGTATTGGTGACAGATTTTGCTTTTGGTCGTGGTGCGCAAGATGTGCGCTTGTTGGAGGAGCTATCTCATGTGGCTGCAGGTGCACATGCCCCGTTATTGGCTGCACCGGCTGCGAGTTTGTTTGATATGGATAGTTTCTTGGATTTGAGTGCGCCGCGTGATTTAGCTAAGATTTTTGAGAGTGGTGAGCTTTCAGCTTGGCGTGCGTTTCGTGATAGTGAGGATTCGCGTTATGTTGTGATGTCTTTGCCGCGTGTTCTCATGCGTTTGCCTTATGGTCCAGATACTGTGCCGGTTGAAGAATTCATGTTCAAAGAAGATTGTGATGGTAGCGAACATGGGAAGTATTTATGGGGTAGCGCTGCCTGGGCATTAGCCGAGCGTATTGTCAATGCTTATGCTGAGTACGGTTGGTGTGCGGCGATTCGTGGAGTTGAGGGTGGTGGTAAGGTTGAAGATCTACCTATGCATTACTACCATGCGTCTTCTGGTGATGTGGTAGCGAAGTGCCCAACGGAAACTGCGATTACAGATAGGCGTGAGAAAGAGTTGAGTGATCTTGGCTTTATGCCTTTGTGTTATGCAAAAAGCACTAATTATGCGGTGTTTTTTGGTGGTCAGACTGCAAACCGCCCTGCTGTTTATGGTAGTGATTTGGCAAATGCAAATGCGCGCTTGGCATCAATGCTGCCGTATATTTTGGCAGCGTCAAGGTTTGCTCATTACTTGAAATCAATTATGCGTGACAAGATTGGTAGTTTTCAGTCACGTGCTACGGTTGAGAAATATTTGAATCAATGGATTACTCGTTATGTGACGGTGGATGATGAGGCTAGTCAAGATGTCAAGGCGCGCTTTCCGCTGCGTGAGGCTTCTGTACAGGTTTATGAGGTGCCCGGATCGCCTGGTGCTTATACGTCAGTGGTGTTTTTGCGACCCCACTTCCAATTGGAAGAATTAACGGCTTCTATCCGTTTAGTTGCTGCATTGCCGGGCGCTGGTGGTACTTGATAAATATTTTATTGATTTGTTAATTAATCGGTTGATAAATGAATAAGTTGGTGGTATTTTTATAACTAAGGATTTCGTTGTTATGGTTGTTGAAGTTGTTGTTGAAGTTGTTGTTGAGGTTGTTAAATTTTTTCAAAACTGGCAGTGCAATGATGTTGTTTGAGGGACTCTGGTTTTTCAATTCACTATAAAAATGGAGCATATATGTTACCAATGATTTTGAAACTGGCTGATAAAGTAAAGATTGAAGGTGAATCTTTAATGAAAGGTTACGAAAAACAGATAGACATTGAGCATTTGGAGCATGGCGTTAGCATGCCGATGGTGTCAGACAAGTCATCTAATTCACGTACTTCTGGACGTTGTAAGCATGATGAGTTCACATGCTGGATTCGATTAAGCAAGGCGTATCCAAAGTTGATTGAATCCTGTGCCAAGGGCGCTAATTTGGGCCAAGTAGAATTGGCAATGGTGAAAATGAGCGAAGGAAAAATTAGCGAAGTAGCGAAATACTCCTTAACTGATGTGTATGTATCCTCCGTTTCTCTGGTGCCTGGTTTGGGTGACGAGGCGGCCACCACTGATTCTGGTGATACGTCCTTGCCATGGGTTAAATTTGGTCTCAACTACCAAAGTATTGCTATTACTTATAATGAGTATGATGCAACAGGGGCTAGCAAAGGTGCTGTGTCATGTGATGCTATCACTGGTTTGGGTGCTTAAGAAAGTGTCCTAGTACGGATGGAATAGGAAAGTGCGCGATTTATTGTTTCACCGTTTCGATAATGCTGCTCAATCTAGTCAGTTGGGTGGTTATGTTGAGGATGAAATGGTTGATGATGTCGCATCTGTGGTACGAGAGGTGACGTTGTTGTTGAACACTAGATCGCCGCTTTCCGCGTCCGCTTGTGCCGCGTTACCACGTCGCACAGTCTTAGAGTATGGTTTGACAGATTTTCTGCATCTTTCTCCTGTATCTATGGATGATGCAAAGCAGTTGGCGCGTTTTATTCGTGAGGCTATTGTTGCTTATGAACCTAGGTTGTTGGTGGACAATGTTGTGATTGATACTCCACGTCCTTGTCGTGATGCTGTATATGCCATCATATCTGGCCAGGTTCGCAAGCGTGATCTTAGTATTGTTCCTGTGCATTTTCCAGTACAAGTTGCCGTCGCTGCACGTTCAATAGAGTAACAATATTGTTAGAAATAACCTGCAGGAAAAAGACCTGAAGTGTTAGGACAAACGCAATTCAATTGTAAATTGTGTTGTGTCTCTTCTTGCGGAGAAGCTTTTGAGTTCGAATGATATGCCGTTTATGCAGTATTACCTCAAGGAACTTGCTTCTTTAGAGGATGATTGCGCTGAATTTGCAGCCTGTTATCCGCAGGTGGCTGGGAATCTTGGTCTGGGTATCGAGGGGGCAACTGATCCTCATGTGCGGCAGTTAATTGAGTCGGTGGCTTTTATTGCTGCTCGTTTAAAGCGGCAAATCGATACAATACCCGGTGATTTGGCCTATAACCTGTTGCAATCGTTGGCGCCGCATCTGGTTGCTCCCGTACCGGCAATGTCGGTTGCACGTTTTTCCCCTTTGACTGATCAGTTAGATGCGGTCAAATCAATTCCCTCCAGCGCCATGCGCTTGCGTGCGATATCTCCTGATGGCGAGTGTTTGTTTAGGACGTGTGCTACCAGCGGTGATAATGCGTTATGGCCCTTGCAGCTTGACTGCTTTTGGGCGGGTGCGGATGCTTCACCGAGAAATAAGCGCGCAGTTCCTGGTTACAATGAAAATAATGGTTTCGTGTTGCGATTGGAGCATCCTAAAAAAATGCTTGCTCCCGGGGATCCTGACGAGTTGACGTTTTTTATTTCTGGTGCGCTGAATCGTGCACTAGCTGCCGTCGAGGCATTTTTGTTTGGTGTGCGTGAGGTGCGAATGGTTGCACTGGATGGTTCTTGGACTGTTCCTGTCCCATTGGATCAAATCGTACCGCAGGGTTTCGATCCTGTACATCGTTTGATGCCCACGGCGCAGCGTACCACTCATGCTGGTGCTTTAACTCTCGAATTTCTTACGTTTCCTAGACGTTTTTGTTTTTTAAAGGTGCGCGGCTTGAATTGTCCGGTGCCTAGTCGTGGCTTTTTTTTAGTGTTTGTCATGGAGCGCTCTTCCATGGCAGCGTTGGATGCAGTTAAAGAGAATATTGCAATTAATTGTTTGCCAATTATTAATTTATTTACGCGTAATCCTGTTGCTTTGCGTTTGAAGGGCGTGCGTGATGAGTATGCAATTCCTCGTGGGGATCTTGGTCGCGGTAAGTGGGATATATTCAATATCAATCGTGTGCGTTTGATTGATAGGGATAAAGAGCGTGAAATACCTCAATATCACATGTCTGAGCATTCGCGTCATACTGCTGATATTTCCTGGCAAGGTGTACGTAGGGAAAGATTGAATTCTCAGTTGGGTCACGCGAGTTTAAATTTGCGTTTTATTGGTTTGGATGGGGCGCAAGGACGATTTGAATCTGAGATGGCAATGTTGGATGTGACTTGTACGCATTGCGAGGCACCTGATAGCTTGCAGGCAGGACAAAATCTGGAATTGTTGGGTTGGGGCGATGGTTATAGAGCGGAATTGGAATTTGTGCCTACTGCGTATGTACCACCTATGTTGCCATCTGATACTAATATCAATGAAGTATTGAGAATATTGCAGTGGCGCTCTTCTGGTACTACTGATTTGGCTGCGGTAGTGCGACAATATTTGCGTATTCATAATCGTACGCATACTGCTTATGCAAATGCGGCAACTGTTGCTTTACAGGATATTCAGCGACAAGTTGTGGCGATGCCTTGGGTGGGTAATCCAAGCCCGATGGTGTTAGGGATGGCATGTCGTTATGTGATTGCTTTACGCAGTGGAGATGAGACAATCAGTGGTCGCTATTTATTCGCAGGTATTGTTCGACGTATTTTGGAACAAATGCATGATTTGCCATTGCCACAAGAAGTGTTAATTTCCGGATTGAATGGCGAGTTGCGGAATGTCAATTAAATCTCCTGTTTTTTCATTACCGACTACGGAGAATCAAACTAATACGCAGGCTCACACACAAACCGAGAAAGAAATTGCATTTAATGCAATTTCGTTGGATGACATGGTTGGTACGCTTGATGCATGGTCTGATGCGTCAATTCAGGCTGAGTCTTCGGTGAGATATCCTGATTTAGATCAAGAAACTAGTTTTGCTGCTTTGTGTGCTGCGATTTGTCATGTGCCAGGTTCTGGGGCGCAAAGTGATTTTCCTTTACGTGGACGTTTGCGCATGCGTTCACAAATTACCCCATCTTTTCATACGCGAGATTTCAGTCTCGAACAAGAGACCAGTACTGACGTTGGGAAAAAACCGACTATACCAACAGCGCGTTTGGCTTTTCTGACTTTGGCGGGTACTGGCGGTGCATTGCCTTGGTGGATTAGTGAAAAAATTTTGTGGGATCGTAGTGGTGCTGGAGCAGCATTACATGCTTTCTTAGATTTGTTGAATCGCCGTTTTTGGGAATTATTGTTTTTATCGCAAAGCGTAGGGAATAATCCACAGTATGGTTTTTATAACTCATATCATGCTCAACTATTGAGTAGCCTGTCTCATGCAATTGTTGGTTTGGGACATGATGCTATTCCATCTTGCGCAAACAATGGAGCGGCAATATTGCACAGGGTGAAACAATATTGTTGGGGTAACGGTCAGGGTACTAGTGGCGTTGTTGCACTTGCTGAATTGTTGACGGAGGCGTGTGGTAGTCCAGTGGGTGTGCGTGAGCATTATCCTGTTTGTTTGCCAGTCGCTGGACAATCACAACTTTTCTTGGGCCCGGGCATTCGTAATCGCTTGTCTACAATTAGTGGTGTGATTGGTGCTAAAGCATGGGTATTTTGCGCTTTGGTTGTGACAGTTTGTCTATCTAATGCCGATGATTTAAGCGCCTACCTGCCTCCGCTTGAGGCGGAGAAAGAGGGTGGACGGCGTTTAAATTTATTGCGTGAAATTTTAGATGTTTTTTATGTTCAAAATTTACCCCCGGTAATGTTGCAGATAGGGTATCTTTCTGAAACGAGTTTTTCGTGTTTGGGAGGTCGGGATTTGCGTTTAGGGTGGGGGGCTGAGTTGGCTGGGACTGGTGCTGTGACACAGATTGTTAGATTTTCTGTGCCGACACCTTCCT
>CAZMPS010000095.1:0-6631 GCA_964568305.1 uncultured Burkholderiaceae bacterium | reverse complement strand
TGGTGTTCTGACAAAAACAAACCAATTGCTACTGGCGATTGACAATCGACAAATGCAATGATGCATTGATGCATTGACTAACTTTTCATTAGTCCAATGTCAGATTGTCAATCTAAAATCATGATCGCTATCGCTATTTGTGATGGTTAAAATTTTCTCACGCAAGTTACAACATGAGATTTGGTCTCTGGATCTGCCCCACCACCTTTATTAAAAAAGCTATACAAATAAACATAGGGTGGTACTGTCGGCCAATTAGACCAATAATAATCATATTGTGGCCAGCCTGCCGCCACATATTGAGTCACACGTTCATTTTGGAAAGCAATCAACTCATCTTTAGATGGTAAGCGCCAACCAGTTTGACCATTGATGGTGCCATTACAATACTCCTTGGCATCAGCCCATTTCCTTGCAACACCATCAGGCTTGGACCATACCAATTTGGGACTGTTAGTAGTGAAGTACCCAGGTGGCAATGGAGGAGCTGCTGCCACATTGACCGTTGTCGCTTTCACGCTCACCGTAATGTTATTGATAGTTTGGGTAGTAGTGATAATCGCGCTACCGATCTTCCCCACTGTAATATTTCCAGTTGCATTAATCGCAGCAACTGCCGGATCACTACTGGTATAAGTCGTGACGGGCGCAGGTAAAGGAGGTGGCGCGGTTATTGAAAATGACGCATCACCAACTGTTTTATTGATAGCAGAGCTAGTATTCTGATCAACTATTAGATTTTTAACATTTTCCGCAGCGTTACTGATAGATTGATTGACAGCAGAGTTCGTACTTCCTGCCATCGCAGACAAACAAGTCATATAAGCCATGTTAGATAACACCAGTACTGCCACTGTTTTTTGCAGTTTTTGCATGATTACTCCTTTTTATTATTAAAAAATAACAACCAACCTACACTAACCTACACTACACCAAAATCAGAATCAAAACCAAAGATTAATAACCAACATCATCTTAGATAACCTTCCCCCCTCTGCCGGATAACATGAAGGTTTACGTACTATAAGTCAACAACCCCTGCTCATTCAGCAACAAAATACGATCACAACGCTGCGCCAATGTCATGTCATGCGTCACGATGACAAAGGCTGTGCCTAGCGTGCTGGATAATTCCAGCATCAAATCAAAAATCTGCTGGGCGGTTATGCGATCCAGGTTGCCTGTTGGTTCATCGGCCAACACGCAGGCTGGTTGCGTGACCAACGCGCGTGCTAATGCGACGCGTTGACGTTCGCCGCCGGATAATTCGCCTGGAACATGGGTGGCGCGGTGCGCCAAACCGACGCGAGACAAAATAGCCTGAGCCATTTCCTGGGTGTCTTTTCGTTTGATACGACGGATCATCAGCGGCATGGCGACATTGTCTAAGGCAGAGAATTCCGGCAATAAATGATGGAACTGATACACAAATCCCAGTGCAGTATTGCGTAAATCGCCCCGCGCTTTTTCGCTCAAACTGGCGACATCCTGTCCCATCAAATTGACACGACCGCTGCTGGGAGTATCCAACCCGCCTAACAAATGCAGCAAAGTCGATTTGCCAGAGCCCGACGCACCCGCAATCGCCACGCGCTCACCAGCGACGACACGTAAATCAATTCCGTTTAATACGGGTACCGAATATTCGCCTTGGGTAAACGTTTTGCCCAAAGCATGGCATGACAACACGTCTATCGATACGTCTTTCATTTCAGTCATCTCATTAACATTACTCATAACGCAACGCCTGTGCAGGATTGACGCGCGCGGCCCACCAGCTGGGATAGAGCGTGGCTAAAAACGCCAACACAACCGCCACCACGGCAATGATGCCAACGTCATTCCAATGTAAATCGGAGGGTAATGTGCTGATTAAATAAATATCTTTAGGCAAGAATTGAACGCCCAATAAATGCTCGATAAACGGAACAATCACATCGATATTCTGCGCGATCAACACACCCAAACCCACGCCTGCGGCAGTTCCCAGCAAACCCACCAATGCGCCTTGGATCATAAAAATTTTCATAATCGACGCCGGCGATGCACCCAATGTGCGCAGGATGGCGATGTCAGCCTGCTTGTCGGTCACCGTCATCACCAAAGTGGAAACCAGATTAAATGCCGCCACAGCAATAATCAGCGTCAAAATGATAAACATCATGCGTTTTTCAGTCTGCACCGCGGCGAACCAGTTGCGGTTTTGCTTAGACCAATCGCGTATCAATAACTCGCCAGATAACACTCTCGACAAGGCCAATGCCACTTCTGGTGCCTGATTCATATCCTTGATGCGCAAACGCACACCGCTGGGAGAATCCAACCGGAACATCTTCATCGCATCGCCCAAATGGATAAATGCCATACTGGAATCAAATTCGTAATGCCCCGCATCAAAAATCCCGGCGACGGTAAATTGCTTCAAACGCGGCATCACACCAGTCGGCATCACCTGGCCTTGCGGCGCCATGACTGTGACTTTTTCACCTAACTTCACGTGCAAGGTGCGCGCCAACTCGCTGCCTAATACGATATTGAATTCGCCTGGCTTCAAATTATCCAATTTGCCAACTTTTACTTGCGCGACTACATCCGATACTTTGGGCTCTTCCTGCGGCAACACGCCACGAACAATCACGCCCCGCATCACATCTTCACGCATCATCAAAATTTGCGATTCAACATACGGCGCCGCACCTATGACCTCCTTATTCGCAAACGCTTCCTGCGCGGTCAGCTTCCAGTCCGGTATGGCACCACGCGCATCAAACACTTCAATATGCGCCAACACCGACAACATGCGATCGCGCACTTCTTTCTGGAAACCATTCATAACCGACAAGACCACAATCAACGCCGCCACACCCAGCGCAATCCCAGCCATGGAAATCAGGGAGATAAAAGAGATAAAACTATTCCGACTACTGCGCCGCCCAGCGCGGGTGTAGCGCAAGCCTAGTAGCCATTCGAAGGGGAGATTTTTAATAATGCTCATGCTCACATGGTTTCAAAATATTCTCTGTAAAATGCGGAAAAATTCGAGCCAGCAGTTTGCCATACAATCCCCACATGAACCATCTTGAAATTCTCTTACCATTTGGATTGCCCCCCAAAGAAATCGCCCCCGATTTAATCACCACACTCAACGCACCGGCTTTTTCCACCTTAATCAGCCGCACTATTTCAGGCAAACGTGGACTACAAAAACGTATTTTTGAGGATTTTTCTCTGGCTTTGCCGCATGAAATTTGGCTAGCACAGCGATGTGGTTTGCAACAAGCTAGCATGCCGTCGGATGCCATCCCACTTGCGTTAGCGACTATGCAAAGCATGGGTTTAAAACCAGAAACAGAATTAGAAGCGAAATCAGCGCATTGGTTTGTGCTCAATCCTGTTCATATTCACGTTGCGCGCGATCATTTGGTATTGACGGATCAGCGGCAATTATCGATTGATGAAACCGAATCCCGCGCGTTGTTCGATACGGCGTTGCCGTATTTCCAAGAAATGGGATATTCCTTGGTTTATGGCGACGCGTGTACCTGGTTTGTGCGTGCTGATGATTGGCGTGATTTTCAAACCGGCACACCAGATGCGGCGTGCGGCCACAATGTGACACTTTGGATGCCGCAAGGTCAGCATGCTTTGCAATGGCGTAAGTTGCAAAATGAAATTCACATGTTGTGGCATAACCATCGGATTAATGAAAACCGCGCAGAACGTGGTTTGCCCGTGCTTAACTCAATTTGGTTGTGGGGTGGTGCATCAGCATGGCAGCAAAATAAACGATCCTCCTCTGTCACCGACTTCACACACATCTTTAATTTATCCAATCAAAATATCGGCTACCGCCAATTTTGCCAATCCGGTGAGCAGCATTCCAACGCCGCCGATGTTATTCAAGCTCAACCGAAACATGGCTTGTTGATGTTGGATGAATTAATCGCTCCCGCATTGGCTAATGATTGGAGCGACTGGCTAGCACAGTGGCAAGCGTTGGAAGAAAACTGGTTTGTGCCTTTACTCGCAGCATTGCAAGTAGGTCGCATCAAGCAAATTTCTCTCATCCTCAGTAGTAGTCATAGCAATAGCAAGCAGTTATCCACATTTATTACGACAAGCAACTCGCTACGCAAATTCTGGCTACGCCCTACCCTCAAAAAATTACTCTCATGACACGCATTAGCACCCGTCCTTATTCTTTCCGAGATTCAGAAATGCTGCGCCAGGCGGGCATTCATCCAGCCTTGGCACGCATTTACGCCGCTCGTGGTTTAAAGCACCAACAGGAATTGGTGAGCGAATTGAGCGCTTTAATTCCGCCATCCGAATTGCTCCATATCAACGCTGCCGCCAGCTTTTTGGCTGATGCGATTGCCGCGCAGAAAAAACTGGTCATCGTCGCTGATTACGATTGCGATGGTGCGACGGCTTGTGCGGTGGGATTACGCGGTTTAAGAAGTCTGGGTGCGCGGGTGGATTACATCGTGCCGAATCGCTTTGAATATGGGTATGGCTTGACACCAGAAATCGTCATGCTCACCTTACAAGAAAAATCGCCCGACATCATCATCACGGTCGACAATGGCATCGCCAGCATAGACGGTGTAGAAAAAGCTAAAGAACTCGGCATAGAAGTAGTAGTCACCGATCACCACTTGCCGGGCGACACCCTGCCGAATGCGCGCGTGATTGTTAATCCTAATCAACCGCATTGCCACTTCCCTAGCAAGAATCTGGCCGGCGTTGGCGTGATGTTTTATGTCTTGCTGGCACTACGCGCTGAAATGCGCCAACGCGGCCTATTCACGCAACAAACCCAACCCAAACTGGATAGCTTGCTCGATCTCGTCGCCCTAGGCACCGTAGCGGACGTGGTGAAACTTGATTCGAATAACCGTATTTTGGTGGCACAAGGACTAAAGCGTATGCGAGAAGGCCGCATGCATGCCGGTGTCGCTGCTTTGTTCCGAATCGCTGGTCGTGAATCCAGACGCGCCAGCGCTTTTGATCTCGGTTTTGCGATTGGGCCGCGCTTAAATGCCGCCGGGCGTTTGCAAGATATGTCGCTGGGCATCGAATGTCTCTGCACCGACGATGCAGGCCGTGCCTGGGCGATTGCCAATCAGTTGAATGAAATTAATCTGCAACGGCGTGAAATCGAAGCCGACATGCAAGACAGCGCACTCAACCTGCTGGACGATTTTAATCCCGAAGACAGCGCCACATTGTGCGTGTTTGATCCGTCCTGGCATGCGGGTGTAATCGGGATTGTTGCTTCCCGCCTAAAAGAAAAGTTCTATCGTCCTAGCATCACTTTTGCGCCTGGCAGCAATGGAACAATTAAAGGATCTGGGCGGTCTATTCCAGGTTTTCATCTGCGCGATGCCTTGGATTTGGTCTCAAAACAAGCACCCAGCTTGATCGAAAAATTCGGGGGCCACGCCATGGCAGCAGGTTTAACACTACGCGCCGAGGCTTTTGACGCATTTTGTTTAGCTTTTGAAGCTGTCGGAAAAGCCTGGCTCACGCCCAATCAATTGGAACGTGTGGTGGAAACCGATGGTGCGCTAGAAGATGCTTATTATTCGACGCAATTCATCGCCTTGATGGAGCAACAAGTATGGGGACAAGGCTTCGCCGCGCCGGTGTTTTGCGATGAATTTAGCATCGTCAACCAACGTGTTTTAAAAGATAAACACCTGAAACTCATCTTGGAAAAGAATGGCCAGCAATACGATGCCATCTGGTTTGGTCACAATGAAGCGTTAGCCGAACGCGCCAACGTTGCCTTTCGCTTAGATGCCAATGAATACAATGGTGTCACAAAAGTACAACTGTTGATTGAACACGCAGAATAGCTGTAAAACAATGCCGCTGGCTCTGCTCTTCAGGATGTCATCGATAACCAAACCATTTCAAAATGATGAACATATTATTCATATTGCTCATATTGTTCATATTATTTATATATTGACATCAATCATTTTTAACAACGATAGTAGGAAATTTACCACTCATATCCTTGGCCTTTTCCGCCACTTTAATCGCTATTTTGCGAGCAATCTCTTTGTAAATTTGTGCGATTTTTCCATCTGGATCTGCTACTACAGTGGGCTTACCAGCATCGGTTTGTTCGCGTATTGACATTGTTAATGGCAAAGCACCCAAGAAATCCACACCGTATTCGGCACACATTTTTTCACCACCACCAGCACCAAAAATCGCTTCCGTATGGCTGCATTGGCTGCAAATGTGGGTGCTCATGTTTTCGACTACGCCGAGAATGGGGATATCAACTTTTTCAAACATTCTTAATCCCTTGCGCGCATCCAACAAAGCAATGTCTTGCGGGGTCGTGACAATGACAGCACCAGTGACAGGCACTTTTTGCGATAGCGTCAATTGAATATCCCCCGTCCCTGGCGGCATGTCGACAATCAGATAGTCCAAATCACGCCAATTGGTTTGCGTCAACAATTGCTGCAACGCCTGCGTCACCATCGGACCACGCCACACCATGGGCTCATCAGGACTGATCATGAAACCCATGCTGGATACTTGTAAGCCATATTTTTCTAGAGGCTCCATCGTTTTGCCATCCTTGGTTTCAGGACGGCCAGTGATACCC
>CAZMPS010000094.1:0-6658 GCA_964568305.1 uncultured Burkholderiaceae bacterium | reverse complement strand
CTTCCAATCTATCCATTTGAGCCAAACCACAAGCAGCTTGCATGTCCGTGATCTTGAGGTTATAACCAAGATGTGAGTACGTGTACTTGTGATCATAGCCTTCAGGCAAGGTACCAAGTTTCCAGCAAAAACGCTTGCCACAGGTATTATCTTTGCCAGGAGCACAATAACAATCACGCCCCCAATCACGAAATGACTCGGCAATTTGCCTCAGCTCGTAGTGATTAGTAAATACCGCGCCGCCTTCACCCATCGTAATATGATGAGCTGGATAAAAACTCAGAGTGCCAATATCGCCAAAAGTACCCACCAGTTGCCCATCATAGGTGGAACCAAGCGCATCACAACAATCTTCAATTAACCAAAGATTGTATTTTTTACATAATGCAACGATCACACTCAAGTTGTAAGGATTACCCAAAGTATGCGCCAGCATGATCGCTTTGGTTTTGCTGCTAATGGCCGCTTCCACTTTGGATGCATCAATGTTGTAAGTACCTAATTCAACATCCACAAACACGGGAATTGCACCAAATTGCAAAATAGGATTCACCGTCGTTGGAAATCCGGCCGCAACACCTATCACCTCATCCCCCATTTTGATAGCACGTTCACCCAACTTTGGAGAGGTAAGCGTATTAAAAGCAACCAGATTGGCAGAAGAACCCGAGTTAACGGTAATTAAATGCTTTACACCCAGAAATTTAGCAAGCCGCGCTTCAAACTTCTCATTGAAGTGACCGGTAGTCAACCAGCCATCAAGCGAAGCTTCAACCATCAACCCCCTTTCTTTAGCGCCAATGACTTTACCAGCGGGAGGAATGGCTGTCTTGCCCGGCTCAAAAGAAACTGCTTGACTGACCAATGCATCATATTGAGACACCAAATCAGTGATTTGTTGCTTCAGGTGTTGTGTAATTTGTTCTTTGCTCATTATAAAAAATTGCCACTTGGCAATACAATTGATTTTCAGGAATTTTGATACAGGTTGATTTGATGAAGCATGATTTCGGCCATTTTGGCACCTCTATCATAAGCCTTATGCCATTCAACGATTTTTTCGAGGGTATAGCCGATATTCCAGCGTGGATGCCAACCTAAGCGAGCATGCGCTTTGGAACAGTCTAACTTGAGATAAGTGGCTTCATGTGGTTGTGGCTGACTATCCAAAACCCAGCCTGCACCTTGCCCCCAAATCTTGGTAAGTTGGGCAATGATCCATTCAACCAACTTAGCATCTGTTTCATGTGGGCCAAAATTCCAACCCTCTGCATAAGCAACACCATGCGTATACAGCTTTTCAGCCAACATAAGATAACCGCTCAAGGGCTCCAATACATGTTGCCACGGCCGGATGGCATGAGGATGGCGAATCTGAACCAACTCGCCACGTCCAATAGCACGCAACATATCAGGTATCAAACGGTCAAGAGCCCAATCCCCACCACCAATCACATTGCCAGCACGGGCACTCGCGATGGCAACTCCATGTGTGGCATAGGTGTCCGAATTAAAATAAGAGCTACGGTAACCAGCAGTCAGTAATTCGGCACAACCTTTACTATTGCTATAAGGGTCATAACCACCCATTGGGTCATTTTCACGATAACCCCAGGCCCATTCCTTGTTTTCATAACATTTGTCACTCGTGACGCTCACTACCGATTTGATTCCGGGCGTAAGGCGTACCGCCTCTAGCAAATGCACCAAACCCATGACATTCGTGGCATAAGTTTCTACTGGATTAACGTAGGAGTAGCGTACCAATGACTGGGCTGCCATGTGAATCACGATTTCTGGGCACGCCTCTTGGATTGCGTATTGAAGACTGTTGGCATCACGCACATCACCCATAAGGGAATGCATACCTTGCGCAATGTTGGCAACCTCAAACAAACTAGGCTGGGTAGGCGCCGACAATGCATAACCGGTAACCTGGGCACCCAAATGCTGTAACCACAAACTAAGCCAAGCCCCTTTGAAGCCAGTATGCCCAGTTAAGAAAACCCGTTTGCCTTGCCAAAACTGCTGATTCATTACCAAACTTTCCAAGGAGCATGGCCAGACTGCCAAAGCTCTTCGAGATGAATCTTGTCACGTAACGTATCCATTGGCTGCCAAAATCCATGATGAAGATAAGCATTGAGCTGCCCGTCTTGCGCCAGTTTTTCCATTGGCTGCTTTTCAAAAATGGTGGTGTCATCTTGAATATAATCAATCACTTTGGGAGAAAGGACAAAAAATCCACCATTAATCCAAGCACCATCACCCTGGGGCTTTTCCTGGAAATTTTTTATTACTTGTCCATCTAAATTGAGTGCACCAAACCGACCAGGTGGTTGGGTAGCCGTCAATGTAGCAAGTTTGCCATGCGCCTTGTGAAATTTAAGCAATTCAGTGATATTGACATTGCTGAGGCCATCACCATAGGTAAAGTAAAACACTTCCTCGTCACGCACATATTGTTGCACTCGTTTTAAACGCCCACCCGTCAAGGTTTCATCACCCGTATCAACCAAAGTGACTTTCCACGGCTCAGCATGACGCATATGCACTTCCATTTGATTATTTTGCATATCAAATGTGACATCGGATGTATGTAAAAAATAATTAGCAAAATACTCCTTAATCACATAACCTTTATAGCCACAACAAATCACAAACTCATTCACGCCATAAGACGCATACGTTTTCATGATGTGCCACAAGATAGGCTTACCACCAATTTCCACCATCGGTTTTGGTTTGACTATAGTTTCTTCGCTAAGACGAGTGCCCAGTCCACCCGCAAGAATCACTGCCTTCTTCATCGATCGTTCATTTCCAATTTTCAATTGTTACCTATGTTACCTATACCTATGTACTAAGCAAAGAAATTGTGATGAGACGGCTTCTTATCATCTGACGAAGCATTACAAGTGGATAAAAATGCTTGGTATGCTTCTATCAACCCTTCATTGAGCGGCGTATTCGGAGACCAACCAAGCTCCTTCAAGCGACTGATGTCTAACAATTTTCTTGGCGTGCCATCCGGTTTGCTCGCATCAAATTCAATTTCACCTGCGTAACCCACCACCCTACCGACAAGTTCAGCCAATTCCCGAATAGTCAAATCTTCCCCACTACCGACATTAATATGAGATTGCATGGGGGTAGTATGCATTGCGTAGGTAGCCCGATCTAAATCCATTATGTGAACGCTAGCATCAGCCATATCATCAACATATAAAAACTCTCGCTTTGGGGTTCCACTACCCCAAACCACTACCTTTGCCAAACCATTCACTTTTGCCTCATGGAAACGACGAATCAAGGCAGGAACAACATGGCTATTTTCGGGATGAAAATTATCGCCAGGGCCATAAAGGTTCGTTGGCATTACACAACGATAATCAGTGCCATATTGGCGGTTATAACTTTCACATATCTTAATCCCAGCAATTTTCGCAACTGCATAAGGTTCATTAGTCGGCTCAAGTGAACCATTCATCAGATATTCTTCTTTAATCGGCTGCTGTGCTAAACGGGGATAAATACACGACGAGCCAAGAAAAAGTAATTTCTTTATCCCAACGCGCCATGCTTCATGAATCACATTGGTTTGGGCCACCAAATTCTCATAAATAAATTCTGCAGGATATGTATTGTTGGCGTGAATACCACCTACCCGAGCCGCAGCCAAATAGACTTGATCAATTTTTTGAGACTCAAAAAAATTTCGTACATCCAATTGATTAGTTAACTCCAATTCCGCATGCGTACGCGTTATAAAGTTACGATACCCTTTAGCCTGCAAACGACGCAAAATGGCACTTCCAACCATACCGCGATGGCCCGCGACAAATATTTTGGCATCCTTATTTATGCCACCATTTAGTCCAGATGGGGATTGGATAGTCATGTTTTTGCATCCTTCAAACAACAATAAAATCGTAACTTTTGGCAATTACTAAAAAAATACGGATCAGTTAGGGAAGTGCTGATTTATTCATTTTCTGAAATTTCACGCCATTAAAAATCAAAGACTTACTTATTTTAATTGAAAAAATCTGAATAAATCAGCGTTTCCCTAGCTGATCCGTTCGTAATCAATATCCTAATATTCTAATCAGTTGACTATTAGGATCAAACTAAATAAAAACAGTTTTATTCTGTTATTTCTACATTCTCATAATCAGAACGATTACTACTGCATTCAGCGTTGCGCGTCCGACGCCAGCTACCTCGCACCAAACGTCTATACACAACAACATACAAAATAACCTGCAAAATCACCAATCCCAATCCGGCAATAGTTACATCACCAACAATCACACTAAAAAATGCCATCACGACAACAGGTGGCGCAATGATGCATACCACAGCAGCGTTACGTATCCAAAGGTGCGTAACGCTATACGGAATCAATTTTGAAACCAGGCGACGATACACCAACATATGCAAATGCAAACCATCCGGTTGACCAGGGCTGACACTCCGAATAAATTTTTTTCGATAAATACTATAAAGAACCTCAATCACCGGATATGCGCAAATAGAGAGTACTTGCCAAGCATTTACCGATGGATTACGGGCCAACAACAATACGGCAATCTCAGCAACCCAAAACCCTAAAAAATACGCGCCCCCATCACCAAGAAACAACTTACCAAATGGGTAATTCAGCAATAAAAAACCAATGGCAGCACCAATAATTAACATTGCCATGGTCAACACCAAAGTATCTGCAACCCGCCACGCTAAGAATCCAAGTGCCGCTGACATGATCACAATCACAATCCCGGCTAAACCATTAAAACCATCAATAATATTGATGGCATTGGCGCCTCCTGCCACAAAGAACGCTGTTGTGGCGACAGCTATAGGTACAAAGGCCAATAAGCTGTCCACTCCCCAAATATCAATATGATGAACATTCGCGTTTAACAAAACACTGGCTATTAATGCGCTAAAAATAGTTGCCATCAAACGCGCTTTAACAGATGTTCTTTTCGTTACGTCTTCAATGAGCCCTGCAATAAAGGCCGGCAAACTAGCAATCAGTAACGCCATGATGCTGCTCACATGAGACACAGAAATTTGTTTGGGATAAAAAATAGCAAAAAATAAAAGCGCACAAAAAATACCTAGGATCACCGCGACACCACCTACTCGAGGTACTGGAGCAATGTGAAATTTCTGAATGCCATCCAACTCATGGTCAAGGGAGTATTTTCCATGCCATTTGCGTGAACAAACAATCAGCGCAGAAATCAAAAAGCTGGCAATCATTGCCACCATTATGATGTTAAAAATTTGCAACACTGGCATTACCACACCTCTTTTTATTCATTTGATAATCAAATATCAAATCCAAGTTGAATAGAAATTGTAAATAAGAATTGCAGCCACTAAAAAGATTACGCACTATCGTACAGTCAACCTTGAATAAAAATAAATTGAACAAAGTTTCAATAACCATCTGGATTCATCGATTGCCAGCGCCAAGCATCACGACACATCGCATCAAGTCCTCTCTTAGCTTCCCAACCTAAGATTTTTTTCGCCAAAGATGCGTCTGCATAACAAATTGCAATATCCCCAGAGCGACGCCCGACATATTCATAAGTGATTGATTTCCCTGTCACACGCTGAAAGGCTTGCAACATCTCCAGCACGCTTGTTCCAATACCTCTACCTAAATTCACTGTCACGGATTGTGACGTAAGCTCCATATAACGCAACGCTGATACATGTCCTAAGGCTAAATCAACCACATGAATATAGTCACGTACACAGGTACCATCGAATGTAGGATAGTCATTACCAAAAACCGAGAGTTTTTCTCGCTTACCAACTGCCACTTGAGTAATAAATGGCATCAAATTATTTGGTATGCCATGGGGCGCCTCACCAATTAATCCGCTTTCGTGCGCACCAACTGGATTGAAATAACGCAAAATACTAATCTGCCAATCCGGCTCAGCTACCATCAAGTCGCATAAAATTTGTTCGCACATCAACTTGCTACGACCATATGGATTCGTGACCTGCAATGGAAATTCTTCATTGATCGGAACTGACTGCGCATTACCGTACACTGTTGCTGATGAACTAAAGACAAAACGACGCACTCCTGCTGCTTGCATCGCCTGCACAACAGTTAACATACTGTTGAGATTATTATCAAAATAATCAACTGGCTTCACGACAGATTCGCCTACGGCCTTCAACCCCGCAAAATGCATGACTGCACTGACCGGCTGCGTACAAAATATTTGATCAAGCACTGCACGGTCGCGCGCATCTGCTCGAATAAAAAGAATCGACCGACCACAAATTATTTCCAACCGCTTTAATACTTGGTCACAACTATTGCACAAATTATCAAGAATAATGACGTCATAACCAGCCTCAATCAGCTCTACTACACAATGAGAAGCAATATAACCGGCACCACCCGTAATTAAGATTGTTGATTTCATGTAGATCGGCCCAAACCCAAAAGAAACTTGAATTCATTTAGCTTTTTCTTAAAATCGGGCTGAGCCGATTGGATGGTTTCCATCACTAACACCCCAAAAATCGCAAACAAAAAAACCAGCAATCCACAACTTATCGCTATGATGGCCCGCTTCGGCCTAACCTTCATCTCCAGCTCAACCGCTTTATCCAACAC
>CAZMPS010000093.1:0-6669 GCA_964568305.1 uncultured Burkholderiaceae bacterium | reverse complement strand
GTACTTTCCGCACCGAATCGTCACTCGCAAAAATCTTGCGTTTTTTGGTTGCATGGCCTCAGCCAGCGCCATGCAGAATCCTTCGTTGATCACGCTGTCTGTAAGGGTTTGGATGGCGGGTTTCAGGATGTGAGAGCTTGGCGTGCCACCCTTAGGTAAACCGATGTGGTTACCATCAAAAACCACAGGCAATTTGTCTTGCGTGCCGGCTAATGAAAGCCGCAAGCCGTCTTTGCCTGCCAACATGGGATCAGCGCCAAGCTACCAACACGATAGGAAAAAAGCCAGACTTCTAGCTCATGCGCCATGGTCGTTTCCTTCTCGTTGATCGTTAGCAACAACAGATGGCAATCCGCTCAACTGGATTTCTCCACCCAAGGCATCAACGACCCGTAGCACGTTTTCCAGTCGCAAGGTAGGTTTGCCTGCTTCCAGATCAACGATGAATCGCACACCCACCCCAGCCGCCAGCGCCAACTGAGGCTGGGTCAGCCCGAGCTGTTTGCGAGCGGTTCGCAGTGCATGCCCTAGTTGTTGAGGTGATCGAATGGATGTCATGGTTTGTTTGGTTCTTTAAGTTTCCCGTTCGGGAAATTATTAACCATAAGATGCTTATGTGCAAGTTTTATTTACCGATCGGGAAATATAAATGAGTTTTGCTTTCAAATCGACATTTATCTTACCCACAGCAGTCTAACCTCCCCGCCCCCTATAACGCTCCGCCAATACCGAACACACCAGCAATTGCAGCTGGTGATAAACAATCATCGGCAACACGAAAATGCCCATGCCTGCATGGCCGGCGAACATGGCTTGTGCCATGGGCATGCCGTTGGCTAGGCTTTTTTTGGAGCCGCAGAACACGGCGGTGATTTCATCTTCGGTATGAAAACCTAAGCGGCGACTGCTCCACGTGGTGACACATAGCACCACTGCCAGCAACATGCCCGTCAGCACAATCAGCGCTCCCAGGCTGTATATCGGGTAGCTGGACCAGACACCGGCTTGTTGCGAATCGCAAAATGAGGCGTGCACAATCAGCACGATGACGCCGCGATCGAGATAACTGATTAACTTTTTGTTGCACGCTAGTAATGTCAATAATGGTCGACGCAGCATTTGTCCAGCTGCGAATGGCAATAGCAATTGCACCATCACGCCAGTCACGGCGGATGACAGCGATATCGGATGACCGCTGTGTGACATGACCAAGCTCATTAGCACAGGCGTCATCACCATCCCGATCAGGCCGGAAAGGGTGGCGTTAAAAATCGCGCCAGAAAGATTTCCTCTAGCCAGCGCTGTCATCGCTACCGAAGAACTGATGGTGGACGGCAGGGTGCATAGGTAAAAGAAACCCAGCAGCATATCGTTTGGCAACAGACCTTTGCCTGTCATCAAAATGCCAATCCCAATTAGGGGGAAAAGTGCAAAAGTGGCTAGTTGCACGAACAGGTGTAAGCGCCAGTGCGTGAGACCGGCTTTCAGGTTGTCCGGTGCCAGGTTGGCACCATGCAGAAAAAATACCACCATGATGCCCACATAAGTCAGCGTGCTTAAGTGCAATATTCCACCATTGCTGCCAGGCCCAGGAATCAGCAGGCCAAGCACCGCAGCGCTGACGATGCACACCATGTAACCGTGTTTGTTGAGGAAATTTTTTATTGCGTGCATTGGCTATTCCTTAGCTATTTTTGCGCTATTACTGATCCCACATTTTTCATTAATACTGTCGTCCTCGAATGGCTTAGTTTGGGACCCCGCAGCTTTTAGCATTTAACAACGAAAGACGCTGGGTTCCCGCCTAAACCCGCGGGAACGACGGTAATTAATTCAATCCAGCGGGAAAAGCGGCAAGGTTCCCATACTGCCCTTTGAAATACAGCAATGGCTGAGCATAAGTATTTTCCTTTAAGGGCAGGGCTTTCACTTCGCCAATCACGATCACGTGATCACCCGCAATTAGTTCGGCATGGATTTGGCAATCAATCCAATACAGACTATTAGCGATGATCGGATTGCCCAGCGGCGATGCTTCCCAATCGATTCCGCGCCATTTGTCTGTGCTTGCTTTGGCGAATTGGTTGGAAATCGCAACTTGCTCATCGGACAAAATATTGACGGTGAATCGACCTGCTTTGCGAATTTTGGGATAGCTGTACGAACTGGATTTGATGCTGAAAGACACCAGCGGCGGGTTCATCGATACGCTATAAAACGATTGGCAAGTGAAGCCTATCGGTTCGCCATCAATGTGTGTGCTGATCACCGTGATGCCGGACGCGTAATGCCCGAGCGCTTCCCGAAAGCGCGCCGGTTCAATAGCGGTAGTTGGCGTATTGAGAAGTGACATGGTGATCCTAAGATTAGTTCGTGAGCTCTCTTCGAATGATTTCTGCGCCAGCACTTAAGGCATGGAGCTTGCCTCTTGCGACTTGACGAGATAAAGGCGCCATACCGCAGTTGGTGCTGGGGTAGAGCTTGTCGGCATCGACGAATTGCAGCGCTTTGCGTAGCGTATTGGCGACTTCTTCTGGCGTTTCAATGGTATTGCTGGCCACGTCAATGGCGCCGACCATCACTTTTTTACCTCGGATGAGTTCAATCAAATCCATGGGAACACGAGAGTTATGACATTCCAGCGAGATCAAATCAATGCTCGATGCTTGCAGCTTGGGGAAGCTTTCTTCATATTGCCGCCACTCTGATCCCAGCGTATTTTTCCAATCGGTATTTGCTTTAATGCCATAGCCATAACAAATATGAATCGCCGTTTCACATTGGAGCCCTTCAATTGCTCTTTCCAACGTGGCAATTCCCCAATCGTTGACTTCGTCAAAAAAGACATTAAATGCGGGCTCGTCAAACTGAATAATATCGACACCAGCAGCTTCTAATTCTTTCGCTTCCTGATTGAGAATTTTGGCGAATTCCCAGGCGAGCTTCTCACGGCTCTTGTAATGGCTATCGTAAAGCGTATCGATCATTGTCATTGGGCCTGGCAGCGCCCATTTAATCGGCTGCTTGGTTTGTTGGCGTAAAAACTTGGCATCGTCGACAAAAACAGACTTGGGCCGACTGACAGCGCTAGCGACCGTCGGGACACTTGCGTCATAACGATCACGAATTCGGACGGTTTCCCGTTTTGCAAAATCCACGCCTTCGAGGTGTTCAATAAACGTGGTAACAAAGTGCTGCCGCGTTTGCTCGCCATCACTAACAATATCAATGCCCGCATGTTGTTGTTCCTGAAGCGACAGGCGCAGGGCATCTTGTTTGCCATCGATTAATTCGTTACTTTGTAATTTCCAAGGCGACCACAATTTTTCTGGCTCTGCCAGCCAAGAAGGTTTAGGCAGACTTCCTGCGGTTGATGTGGGTAATAGTTTTTTCATAATAGGTGACCTTATTTTTTTTTATGATTCAAAGAGCATAATTCGCTGCCCAATGATCAAGAACCGCTTGGTATGGCTTGATGAAATGCTCTTCCACAAACTTCCCTTGCTCAACCGCCAACCGGCTACGTTCTTCTCGGTCATAAACAATTTGCGTTAATGAATAATCCGAGTGCTTTAAGCTGGGTTGATAAGACTTTCCGGCTGGCGAATTCGCGTTATAAATTTCAGGGCGGTAAATTTTCTGAAAGGTATCCATCGTACTGATGGTGCCGATGAGCTCAAGGCTGGTGTAATCGCTCAGCAAATCACCAGTGAAATAAAACGCCAACGGTGCTGCACTATTGGCAGGCATGAAGTAACGCACCTTCAAGCCCATTTTGTCGAAATATTCATCCGTTAAAGAGTATTCATTCTGTACATATTCAGTGCCTAACACAGGATGTTGATTCTCAGTTCGGTGATAGGTTTTACTACTCGAAACACTCAGGCAAATGACCGGTGGTTTCTTAAAATGCTCTTTGTAGGCCGGTGAGTTGACGAAGCATTGAAACAACTTCCCATGCAAATCGCCAAAATTGTCTGGCGTACTAAATTCGGCTTGGTTTTTTGTGTGTTCTAAGAGACGGACGCTAAAGTCATAATCTCTCACATAAGAAGAAAAATTATTCCCGACAATACCGTCGATGTATTCCTTATTTTTTCGATCAAAAATACGCGTTTTCAATATTTCAATCAAAGGCAGAGCAGCGCCATCGTTATTGCCATGACCATTACTTTCGCCATCCACATTCATCCCGACCGAAATGATGTCGAGCTTGACCGCGTAACGATCACCCGTCGGATTATCCCAATGCGCCAAAGCATTGAAACGATTGTCGATCATGGTGAACGTGTTACGTAAGTTCTCTTGACGCTTTTCTCCCCTTGCCAAATTGGCAAAATTGGTAGTGATCCGCGTATTGCTTGATGGTGTGTAATTTTCATCAAAACAAAGACTCTTGATGGCGAAGGTGAATGTTTTACTCATTGCGATGGCTTTCTTGTTTTTAGGATTATTTTTAGATTACTAGCATGGTAAATATTTGAAACAATGAAGTAAAATGGTCTTTTTTCACATGTTTATGAATTTTTGTCATGTGAATGTTTGGGCTCAAAAACTGCTTTCGCCAAGTGCAGCTCAAAGTTGCCGTGGCGGTTAATAGGACTGCAAGCCCAATTGGGCAACAAGCTGTTGCCCAATTCAACTGCGCGACACGCTGCTGCCGAAGCATTTCTGCAAAAGAGAAATTTATAACTGAACAAAAGCAACTGGTTATTTTTGATTCCGGCACCTGGCAGGTCGAAATGCTGCTTCATGGCGATACGGTTTGGCTCTCGCAAGAGCAGATGACAGCTTTATTTGGGCGTGAGCGACCGGTGATTACCAAGCATATTCGCAATGTATGTAGCGAGGGCGAACTGGAGCAGGAGACAGTATGTGCAAATTTTGCACATACACAACGGTACTGCAACAAGCCGAGGCCTTGTCGTCAAGTTGGACAATGTCACGCAGATAGACTGTTTGGACTGTTTGAAATGAATAACCGAGGATTTATCCATCTATGCTAGAACGCATCCACTTAGCCACCTTGCTTGAGGTGGAAAAACAAGGTTCGCTGACTGCTGCTGCGGAGGTGCTGCATGTCACCCAGTCGGCGCTTAGTCACAGTATGAAAAGGCTGGAGCAGCAATTAGGTACCGACTTATGGCTGCGAGAGGGCCGGCATTTGCGGTTGACGCAGAGTGGCCAGTATCTGCATGCTGTTGCTCAGCGGCTGATTCCGCAATTGAATTTGGCGGAAGAGCGCTTGCGTCAATATGCGCAGGGCGAACGTGGCACGCTGCGCATCGGCATGGAATGTCATCCTTGTTATCAGTGGTTGCTGAAGATTGTCTCTGGCTACCTGGCCGCCTGGCCTCAGGTGGATGTGGACGTTAAACAGAAATTCCAGTTTGGCGGCATCGGCGCACTGTTTGGTTTTGAAATAGACCTGCTGGTCACGCCCGATCCTTTGTTAAAACCTGGACTGCGGTTTGAACCGGTCTTCGATTACGAACAAGTGCTGGTGGTACACAAATATCATCCGTGGGCCAGCCAGGAAGAAGTGCGGCCCGAGCAGCTGAGTGAAGAAACGCTCATCACCTATCCAGTCCCAATCGAGCGTCTAGACATTTTCAACATGTTCTTGCTGCCAGCCAACGTGGCCCCGCGCAAGCACAAAACGATAGAAACCACCGACATCATGTTGCAAATGGTAGCCAGCGGCCGCGGCGTAACAGCGCTACCGAAATGGCTGGTGACAGACTACGCCCCGCATCTGCAGTTGCGCACTTTACGATTTGGCGCGACTGGTATTCAGAAGCATATTTACCTTGGGATCAGGGAAGGGGATTACGACACTAATTATCTGCAATCTTTTATTGATATGGCGCGTGGGGTTGGGGGTGATGTGGGATTTCAGTCAACGAGTCTGTGATGTTTTGGTATTTTTTGCCAAAAATCATGCGTGCGCCAATTAGGCGGGAATCCCATATCAGCAACAGAAAGATGTGGAATCGATGGGAGGGTATCTACCATTTCACGCAGGCGAGAAAGCCATGATGAATTCGGACTGTTAATTTGTATCAAATAAAGCAGGACGCACAACACGCTGTAGAGGCGAGTATTGATATCTGGGAGCCTGTAAAAAATTCTGTGTAAGTACCTATTTCAACAGTACCCTATTGGTACTTACAAAACAGGTAAAGAAGATGGATATAGAAAAAATAAAGGCGTTTGCCAGGGATGGAGCGAAGGGGATCAAAACGGACCAAGATCTTACTGCGTTCATGCGGGAAATTTTCAAGACGACGTTAGAAACGGCCCTGCAGGCTGAATTGACGGAGCATTTAGGGTACGAAAAGCATCAAGAGCGGAAGTCGTCAAATGCGCGTAACGGCACGACGTCGAAAACTGTAAAAAGCCAGCATGGCGAAATTGAACTTGCTACGCCGCAGGATCGAGATGGCGACTTTGAACCACAACTCATTCCCAAGCATGTCACGCGTTTGCCACACTTGGAAGATCAAATTCTCAGTTTGTATGCAAAAGGGATGACGACCCGCGAGATTTCGGCGACATTCCAAGAGATGTATGGTGCGGACGTGTCTCCCACGTTGATTTCTAAAGTGTATTAGTTCAGACAAGATCTGACACATCGACTTGAAAAGATGAGAGTTACCGGTTTAGATA
>CAZMPS010000092.1:0-6676 GCA_964568305.1 uncultured Burkholderiaceae bacterium | reverse complement strand
GCTTTAAGACTTTGAAAGAAGGTCAAAAAGTACAGTTCGAAGTCACGCAAGGCCCTAAAGGCAAGCAAGCTTCAAACATCCAAGCTGGCTGATCAACCCAGCTAAAAATATTAAAACCCCGCCTAGCGGGGTTTTTTGTTTGCTGTTGGCATTTGATCGCTTGTTAAAAAGCTCACATGTTTTCTATCATCACATCGCCAAATTTAGAGCATGAAACTTGAGTCGCGCCCTCCATCAAACGTGCGAAATCATACGTCACCTTCTTTGAAGAAATTGCTTTCTGCATTGAACCAATAATCAAATCAGCAGCCTCAACCCACCCCATATGGCGCAACATCATTTCTGCGGAAAGAATAAGCGAACCGGGATTGACATAATCCTTACCCGCATATTTGGGGGCAGTTCCATGCGTTGCCTCAAACATCGCCACAGAATCAGAGAGATTTGCACCTGGTGCAATACCAATACCACCGACTTGGGCAGCCAACGCATCAGAAATATAATCACCATTTAAATTCAGCGTAGCAATCACACTATATTCTTCAGGACGCAATAAAATTTGCTGCAAGAATGCATCAGCGATACTATCCTTGATCACAATTTGACGACCTGTTTTGGGATTTCTGAATTGGCACCATGGGCCACCATCAATCGGTTCTGCACCAAATTCATTTTTCGCCAATGCGTAAGCCCAATCACGAAACCCACCCTCGGTATATTTCATGATATTACCTTTATGCACAATAGTGACAGACGGTTTATCATTATCAATTGCATAACGAATTGCCTTCCGCACCAAACGCTCAGTACCATCAGATGACACAGGCTTAACTCCAATACCAGAAGAATCCGGGAAACGAATTTTCTTCACGCCCATTTCTTTGATGAGAAACTCAATGAGTTTTTGCGCACCAACAGAACCCTTTTCCCATTCAATCCCAGCATAAATGTCCTCAGAATTTTCACGGAAAATTACCATATCTGTTTTTTCTGGCTCACGCAGTGGAGAAGGCACATCTTGGAAATAACGTACTGGGCGCAAACACACATACAAATCCAGCTGCTGGCGCAATGCGACGTTTAATGACCGAATACCACCACCTACTGGCGTAGTCAAAGGCCCTTTAATTGAGACCACGTATTCTTTTAACGCGTCCAAGGTTTCTTCTGGAAGCCACACATCGGAACCATATACTTTGGTCGACTTCTCACCAGCAAAGATTTCCATCCAACTAATTTGACGCTTTCCTTGATAAGCTTTAGCGACAGCAGCATCGACCACCTTCGTCATCACAGGAGTAATATCCACACCCGTTCCATCTCCTTCTATGTAGGGCAGGATAGGATGGTCTGGCACATTCAATGAAAAGTCATGATTGACAGTAATTTTTTTGCCATGAGTAGGAATCTTAATATGCTGGAACATCGTCTCTCCAAGGTGAAAACACAAGTAAAAAAATACAAGTAAATGAAATATAAAATTTAATTAATTCAATGCATCATAAAAAATATTTATTTTTTAAGAAAAACATGTCAACCGTTATAAAAATCTTGCGTTATATGCACAAGATTCAGAAGAATCTTGTTTTGATAACCCACTTTAGAGATTATAAAATGAAAAAATTGATCGCTGCTTTAGTTGCTGCTTTGTTTGCTACCGCTGCTTTTGCAAATCCATCTGCTTCCGCATCTGTTGAATCCGCTTCTGTTTCCGCTCCAAAAGCTCATCACAAAGCTAAAAAAGCATCTGCTGACGCATCCGCTTCAGCAAAAGCAGAATCCGCTTCTGCTTCCGCTAGCGCTTCTGTTGCAAAAAAACACAAAGCAAAAAAAGCAAAAAAAGCATCCGCTGAAGCATCCGCATCCGCTTCCGCACCTGTTGCTCAGTAATTTTTACTAGCTTCAAAATAAAAGAGGCAGGGTTAACCTGCCTTTTTTATTGTCCGTCTTTTATAAAGCGAGAATAAATGATGCATCATGATTCGCTATTTTTTAGCCTCTTTAATCTATTCGCAACAGCAACTTTAGCTTTAACAACAATAACTGCAAATGCAGATACAAGTACGCAAAAAATAACAAAATTCCCCACCACCACACTAACCGCAGGAATGCACGTCATTCATGCAGAAGTTGCAACCAGCAAAGAAGAACAAGAACAAGGTTTAATGTTTCGCAAAAAAATGGGAATAAACGAAGGTATGGTATTTGTTTTTAAAGCACCAGCTAGAGTCTGCATGTGGATGAAAGACACTGTGTTGCCTTTATCGGTTGCTTTTATTGGACAAGACGGAAAAATCGTCAATATTGAAGAGATGGCACCACAAACAACCGACTCACATTGCTCTAAAAAACCAATACGTTACGCATTGGAAATGAATCAAGGTTGGTTCAAGCAAAGAAACATTAAACCAGGAAATATCATTTACGGCTTAACATCCCCTGCTAAATCGTAAAACTACGAATTAAGAGTAAATTAAAAAACAAAAATACCCCGCATAAATTACGCGGGGTATTTTTGTTGGGCTCGACCAAAAGCCCCGAAACACAGGAATTTTGACTTTTAAGCCAACGCCTTCAACGCAGCAGACAAACGGCTCTTGTGGCGAGCAGCCTTGTTCTTGTGAATAATTTTCTTATCAGCAATGGAGTCAATTGTAGAAATTGACGATTGGAATACAAGCTTCGCTGCCGCTTGGTCACCAGCTTCGATTGCTTTACGAACAGCCTTAATCGCTGTACGCAAAGTCGAGCGTTGACTTGAATTGTGTGCATTTTGTTTCACTGCTTGACGAGCACGCTTACGCGCCTGTGCGGTATTTGCCATAAAATTTCCTAAACGGTATCAAAGTGTTTCTGCGAACCCAAATGGTCCGCCCAACAAAAATTCTTTACAGCCGGTTATTCTAGCAATCTTTTGAATTACACGCAAACAAAAACAGATATAAAAACGTACAAAAAACCTACAAAGTATATAATTTCACCCCATGAATTTGCTGAAGACACTGGGCGCCATTTCTGGCATGACGATGATTTCCCGCGTAACGGGATTAATGCGCGAAATACTATTCGCAAACGCATTCGGTGCCTCGGCGTATACCGATGCGTTCAATGTCGCTTATCGCATTCCGAATTTGTTACGCCGGCTATTTGCAGAAGGCGCTTTCTCTCAAGCTTTTGTTCCCATATTGGCAGAATACAAAAAGCAAAAAGGCGACGATGCAAGCAAAAATCTGGCTGATCATGTGACAACTGCACTAGTTTGGGCAACGCTGATTATTTGTCTGATCGGAATCATCACAGCGCCCTTCTTGATTTACTCCATCGGGTCTGGATTGACCATAGATACCGCGACCTTCGATGCAGCAATTTTTATGTCCCGCTTGTTGTTTCCCTACATCATTTGCATGTCTTTTGTTGCTTTATCTGGTGGCATTCTCAACACATGGCGCCAGTTCAAAATTGCGGCTTTCACGCCAGTTTTATTAAATATCGCTTTCATTATAGCTTCGCTATTTTTGGCACCCTATTTAAAACAACCCATCTACGCCATGGCATTTGCGGTGTTTATTGGTGGCGTTTTGCAAGTAGCAATTCAAATTCCCGCTTTGATCAAAATCGGCATGCTGCCACGCATAAAACTCAATCCGATTAAGAGTCTGTACGATTCCGGGGTGCAAAAAGTATTAAAAAAAATGGCGCCCGCTGTCTTTGCAGTATCAGCGGCACAAGTCAGTTTGATGTTGAATACGCATATTGCATCCAAACTAGAAAACGGTAGCATCAGCTGGTTGTCTTATGCGGATCGCTTGATGGAATTCCCCACCGCATTATTAGGTGTGGCACTCGGTACGATATTACTGCCCAGTTTGTCGAGTGCCAGCATCGAAGGCAATGAAACAGAATATTCTGCTTTGCTTGACTGGGGTTTGCGCCTTACCTTTTTGCTAGCATTGCCTGCCGCATTGGGTCTTGCGCTATTAGCTGAACCACTCACCGCAACACTATTTCATCATGGCAAATTTGGCGCGTTAGACATCACCATGACGCAAAAACCTTTGATTGCGTATGGCGTGGGTTTAATCGGGATTATTCTGATTAAAATTCTTGCTCCCGCTTTTTATGCCAAGCAAGACATCAGAACGCCGGTCAAAATTGCGATTGCGGTATTGGTGGCAACGCAATGTATGAACCAGATTTTCGTCCCTTGGTTTGGCGTTGCCGGTTTGGCGTTGTCGATCAGCTTGGGCGCCTGCCTGAACGCAGGATTTTTATTCTGGGGTTTGCGTCGCCGGGCAATTTATACCCCACAAAACGACTGGGGAATGTTTTGCTTTAAACTACTTGGTGCCCTGATATTGATGGCTATTGCTGCCATCTGGAGCGCGCAACAGTTTCAATGGTTGTCTTTGCAACGCTATCCATTGCAACGCTGCGGCGCTTTATTTTTGGTCTTATCAGCTTGCTTGATCACGTATTTTGGCGCTTTGTTTGCCATGGGTTTGCGCATTAAAGATTTCAAACGCGTCTCGCTTTAAAAATATGGCGTATTCAATATACGCATTCAACACTTATTACTTACTAATTTATTAATCAATTCAAGCTTTGTCCTATTTAGCCATCCAAGGAGATATCCATGCCCACTTACCGTTCGTATACCACCACACAAGGCCGTAACATGGCGGGTGCTCGCGCTCTTTGGCGTGCAACTGGTACTAAAGAGGGGGATTTCGATAAACCTATCATCGCCGTGGTGAATTCCTTTACGCAGTTCGTTCCTGGCCACGTCCATCTGAAAGACTTGGGCCAACTGGTTGCGCGTGAGATTGAAGCATCGGGCGGTGTGGCAAAAGAGTTCAATACCATCGCTGTGGATGATGGCATCGCCATGGGACATGGCGGTATGTTGTATTCGCTACCCTCGCGCGACTTGATTGCGGATTCGGTGGAATACATGGTCAACGCCCACTGTGCGGATGCCATGGTATGTATTTCCAACTGCGACAAAATTACACCGGGCATGCTCATGGCTGCTATGCGCTTAAATATTCCAGTCGTCTTCATTTCCGGTGGACCGATGGAAGCCGGAAAAGTCGTCAAGGTCGTCAATGGATCGCAAAAAATCATCAAACTCGATTTGGTTGATGCCATGATCAAGGCGGGTGATCAAACCGTGAACGATGCGGATGTCGCAGAGATTGAACGTTCGGCCTGCCCTACCTGTGGTTCGTGCTCAGGCATGTTCACCGCAAACTCCATGAACTGCCTGACAGAAGCACTAGGCTTGGCTTTACCAGGAAATGGCACAATTGTGGCAACACACTCCGACCGCAAAGAACTGTTTTTGCGCGCAGGCCGTTTAATCGTTGAGCTGGCCAAACGCCATTACGAACAAGACGATTACTCCATCCTGCCACGTTCGATTGCGACCAAAGCTGCATTTGAAAATGCCATGGCGCTCGACGTTTCCATGGGCGGCTCCACCAACACCGTCTTGCATTTGCTGGCGGCGGCACATGAGGCCGGCGTGGATTTTGATATGAGCGACATCGACCGCATCTCGCGCAAAGTTCCATGTCTTTGCAAAGTTGCGCCCATGACCGACAAGTTCCACATCGAAGACGTCCATCGCGCCGGCGGTATTTTTGCCATTCTGGGCGAACTGGCGCGCGCTGGTTTCTTGGACACTACCTTGCCGACCGTTCATTCCAAATCGATGGGTGAAGCCATTGCACGCTTCGACATCATGCAAAGCACGGACGCCAGCATTCGGGAATTCTTCCGCGCCGCGCCTGGCGGCGTCCCAACGCAAACGGCTTTCTCGCAGTCTGAACGCTATGAAAACAATGACACGGACCGCAGCACCGGCTGCATTCGCGACCGTGCGCATGCGTATTCTCAAGACGGTGGCCTGGCCGTTTTATATGGAAATATCGCCCAAAACGGCTGCATCGTAAAAACCGCCGGCGTCGATGAAAGCATCCTCAAATTCACTGGCAAAGCACGCGTCTTTGAAAGCCAAGATGCCGCAGTCGATGCGATTCTCGGCGATGCCGTCCATGCGGGTGATGTTGTCATTATTCGTTATGAAGGCCCCAAAGGTGGCCCCGGCATGCAGGAAATGTTGTATCCAACCTCCTACATCAAGTCCAAAGGATTAGGCAAAACATGCGCCTTATTCACCGATGGCCGCTTTTCTGGCGGCTCGTCCGGCTTGGTGATTGGCCACGCCTCGCCAGAAGCCGCAGAAGGTGGCGCAATTGGGTTGGTGGAAGAAGGCGACATCATCGACATCGACATCCCAGCCCGCACCATCGGCCTGCGCGTATCGGATGAAGAACTAGCCTCCCGCCGTGCCGCAATGGAAGCCAAAGGCGCCAAGGCCTGGCAACCAGTCAACCGTGATCGTTTTGTCTCGCAAGCTTTGCAAGCGTATGCAGCGTTAACGACATCGGCTGACCGTGGGGCTGTTAGGGATTTGACGCAGTTGAAGCGTTAGAAAATTAAACGTTAAAAACTTAAAAAGTTAACAAACTTATTAAAAGCCTAGTAATTCAGAATGCTAGGCTTTTTTTATAATTAGGTCTTAACACCCCATACTAATCAAGAAGACAAGGCAAACCCATATCCGTCTCCAAAGTCATGACCGCCCGCATGCAATCTGGCCTGTCACAAAGCA
>CAZMPS010000091.1:0-6734 GCA_964568305.1 uncultured Burkholderiaceae bacterium | reverse complement strand
TTTTTGCGCCACCAAGTGATCAGTCTCACCATGATAAGAGCGACGCTCAGAATGTCCGACTATCACATAGTCGCAAGAAAAATCACGCAGCATTGTAGCCGAGATTTCACCTGTATAAGCACCAGATTCATGGGCAGAAACATCCTGCGCTCCCCAAGCCATTTTGCTATCACTCAAAGCAAGCTGGCACTGCGCCAAATAAGGTGCAGGCACACAAACCGCCACGCCACAATTTGCTTGATTCAAACCAGATTTAATATCGTTCAGCAAAGCCGCATTAAATGCGAGCCCGCCATTCATTTTCCAATTACCTACGACTAATTTTCGACGCATGATGATTCACCATTTTTAACAGGCGGCCATTCTAGCCCGTGCTGGCGAATCAGGTCAAACAGACACAAGGATTAATCGTATTAATCCTTGTGCTTCTAAGGTTTGGTGATTATCGATTAATTATTAAAAACCGATAGAAACACCCACATTGACTGAACGCCCCATCGCACGCAAAGTCTGTGGAGCACTCATCATACTTGCGCTTGCGTATTCCAATCCCCCCAACGGCAAGTTGTATTGGCGATTGAAAACGTTGTCTACACTGGCATTCAATTTGACCGATTTACTTAATTTATAAGACATCCGATAGTTTGCAATCGTGTAACCAGCCGTGGCCAACTCCGCACGAGCGGCGCTCACATCATCTTTCGCATGCACCGATACCACCTCAAACGTGTTAGACCATGCAGCATTGATATGATCAAGCGCGACACGTGCATTGAGCGGCATGATGTTATACAAATTATCGCCACTGATTGTTTTGCCACGGGTGTAGCTCAACGCAGCACGTAGTGTCCACTCACCATGGTGTTTGCCAAGCGATTTTTTGCCCGAAACATCTATACCGTACAACTGCGCATCCTGATTTGCAAAAGTTAAAGATTGACGTCCAAGCAACATGCTCATGTTGTAAGGATTAGTTGATGCATTGGGGACAGCATTAATATAGTCCGCCACGTAGGTATAAAATGGCGCCACTTTCACCTGCCAATCACGACCTTCAGCATCATGCCAATCAGCACTTGCTTTGAAGCTATACGCGATTTCTGGTTTCAAATCCAAATTACCAACATACGAATTCAAATCGCCAAACCAATTATTCATCAGCCCAGCCATCATCGCTTCGTTAGACCAGGTATAACGCTCATGCAAATTAGGTGAACGTGTTTTACGTGAAAAACCAATATCGTAGGTTTCGCTCGCATTGTTCACATAACGCGCTGAAGCCGTCAGATCCCAATTCAAATCTTTACGCTGATGATCTTTTGCATTAAATGCATCCGCATCTGCTTTGTACGTCGAATCACTGTATGCACTCATCCCCATCATGCCACCGTAAGAGCCATCTGCCGCTGAGTGGTAGCCCTGTACATTACCTGTGTTCATATTGACCTGTTCAATCCGCACACCCAATTGAGTAAACAATTTGTCATTTACTTGATTATCCAACTCAGAAAAGACAGATAAACGATCACGTTTGCCATCATTAATATTCCAAAAATCATGTGGCGCCATAAAACCCGATGACAACGCAGGCCACCAATCATCCAAGGTGTAACGATGAAATTCGTGCCCAAAACGCGCAGTTTGCTTGTCATTCAATGCCATTGTGCCAACAATGGAATACCCTAAATCGACCGCGTCGGTATCCATCGGCATCGTTCCTGAACTCTTCTCAGGCAAAATGTCCATTTTGTGACGAACATGTTGGCGGAAAGCACGTGCCTCCAATTCCCCCCAAGATAACTGCGTTTTGTAGCCAGCGTTGAATGACAAACTCTTGTTAGATGTCATATCCATCGCCTGATTGGGAAATCCTTGTACTGGAACGTCCTGCCAACCAATATCCAAGGTGTACAAACTTGAATCAGACTGGGCGGCAAGTTTTAATGCGTTATTACGCACCTTGTAACGGCTTGCGCCCACGACCTTACCATTACCATCTTTGTAATTATCCGCATCAACCGTATTGCCTATATAACCAATACTAAACTTTTCATTGGCAGCATTAGCCTGCACACTCACACCATTGACATCACCGTTACTACGATGAAACGCCGAGATATTGCCAGATGTTTTCAAACGCTCCCCCTCTTGAGCAAACACCGGCGAAGATGACCGTACAGCAATCGCCCCACCAATACTATCGCCACCCTGACTAACAGGCACGATGCCGGCATATACATTGATTTGATTAAGCGCAGCAGGATCAATGTAAGACAATGCAGGATTCATGTGATTAGGACAAGCCGATGTGATGCTCATTCCATCAACAGTAATTTTTAAACGATCATCAGCCAAACCATTAATAGCAGGCAAACTCGATAGCCCCCCTCCTGAGTAAAAACTCATTCCAGGAATTCCCTCCAACAAAGTAGCAGCATCATTGGTAGCAAAACGTCGCGCATCCAAATTATCGCCACGCAAAGAAAGACCAAACGGCGTCATTCTATCGCCGACAACAATGATTGGTGCCAGCTGAGGCAATTGCTGCGCCCAAACTCCTGAAGATAATGCCGCATTCAATGCCACGCTTAATATCGACAAACGAAGTGCGCAAGCACCGATGTTTTTATTTTTTATATTCATTACTTTCTTATGCCTTTCTATGGTTAAAAAACTCAATGTGGATCATTACTTAGCACGGCTCGTGAGGTATTCCACCGCCGCCTTGATTTCTGCATCCAAACAATTGGCACACCCACCCTTAGCGGGCATGCCTTTAAAGCCTTGTAATGCATGCTGAATCATGGTGCTGTTACCAGCGGAGATTCGTGGCGCCCAAGCCGCTTTATCACCTAACTTTGGCGCCCCGGCTACGCCTGTGCTATGACAAGCCATACAACTCGATTGATAAACGGACTCACCAGACCTGACACTTGCAGCACTTGCACCACTTGCAGTATTCGCCCCACTTCCACTATTTACGGTCACATCTTCCATCACCTTGACAACAGCAACAGGACGAATACGTTCAATCATTTCCAAAGTTTGTGCGGCGGTTTGACCATTATTCATGCGGGTCTGTAAGCTGAAGTAAGCAGCAATGTTCACAATATCCAGATCAGAAAGTGGTTTGGCCATCGCGTTCATCGTGGCGTTTTGACGAGTTTGCCCATCACGATAAGCTCGTAAGGCATTCTCGATATAGGTGCGATCCTGGCCTGCCAAATGTGGCGTACCAAGAATCTTTGAAATACCATTAACACCATGACAGGAAAAGCAAACAGCAGCCCTTTTTTTTCCAGCACCTATATCGGGTGCCTGTGCCCCAAACGACTGTGCATGCGCAACAAAAGAGGAGAACAACCACGTACTCAGTACGATGTGAATTAATATTTTCATGTGAAATTCCCAAATTAAAAGAAGCTGTTACGAACCCAAATCACAATGCCGTAGGCGAAAAATATAGCGATCCACAGTCCCAAAATAGCAACGGCACCCGTACCAAGCCGAGCCACATTGCGTTCAGCGATATAAAGTCCCTGCACACGACCAGAGCGATACAAAAGCGTGAGATAGAAACCACCTACCAACCCACCAATCCCAATCAATGTGGAGAAAAATAAAAATGTTGAAGGCCAATCAATATGCACAACGTAAGTCGTGATGTCATAACCAAATGGCTTGAGATGAGCAATCCGCACAAGTTCACGCCAAAAAGCAAGTGCGGTTAGTACGCCAAAAGCACCAACCATGGGTAAGTATCCGTGCGTACGATCTTTTAACCGCTTCATCCAAACAGTCATACAAACAATCATCAACACCAATAACCAACCTATAGGGTGGGTTTTCAATCCAGAAGCATTTGGCTGCGAGAATTGCCAGCAAAGTAAGGGAATCATCGAAAGCGCAAAACCCCAAATTGCCAATTTTTGTCCCAAGCTACGTGCAAAAAACCGATAATCAGCCTCTTTGTCAGCACGTGTGGAAAAATAATGCGCATAGCCAATCAGAAATACCCCCACTGCTGGCACTGACAAACTCATGATGAAAACATAACGTGACCACTGAATGGCATGCAATGTTGCCCCGCTCGTATCCACCACCCCATCAGGTGCGTACCAGTTCATCCACTGCCCCGGCAAAAGGGCTTGATAAGAGAGCGCATGCATAATGAGTCCATCCAAGCAAAATAGAGCCAAAGCAACCCATGCAAAAATACCAATGTGGCGCTTCGCCCCCTCATGATTGGCATAGTAAAAAGCAAACCAAGCACAATAAGCCAGGATGAGTGTAAAGATAAAGGCAATAGCCCAACGCCCCGACAATACATTTGAGACGTACCACTGTGGGTCATAAATCACTTGAGTAAATAGCAATGGCGCTACGCCTAGCACAATGAGTAGAGAAACACCAACCTTGGCTACCTTAGTCATCGCGATCGACAAGCTATACCAATAGGGCCCGTTATCACGTCGATGAAAACTATAAATAGCAAGACCGGCAGTTCCCAACGTTAGATGTACGAAAGCTATATGAAAAACCCAAGTGATAATCATCAAACCCTGGAATAGAACAGGATGTGCTGGCACCCCGGCAGGGTCGCGCATGGTGTTCATGATGGCTCCAATATCCATCTTTATTACTCCTTTTCTCTGACCACACCAGCAGCCAATTTTTGTTGTTCTTGAATGAGACGATCCACATCTTTGCCTTGATTAACCATGGCCAAGAAATGCGCTATCGCACGCACCTCCTGCTCAGGCAAATCAATACGTGGCATATAAGGTTGCACACCATGTTTAAGCGGACCTTGCAAAAAAGCAGCAATCAGATCTTCATCCGTCGCACCATGAAACTTATCTGGAATATTACGCAAGGGAGTATTTGGCTCCAGCGAGTGGCAATTTGCACATGCTACCTTGCTCAATAAACGACCTACCTCAAGACGATTCCCATCATTCAATACACGCAAGCGATCTGGGATAAATGGATGGAGCTTAAGTAAACCTTTTTCGGCTATCTTATCTACCTCACCCACAATTCCTTTACCAGGCACATCACGTGCAATCACTTGGTTGCCATAGATATACTGCCCAGCAACAAATGGTTTTCGCATTGATTCACGCATCCGCTCTTCTGGCCATACACCAACCACCGAAATAAAAGCAAACAGAGCAACTGCAAGCGCGGTATATATTCGATGTGGTTTCCACCAAGCAAACAGCAACCACAAAGATGCCACGACAAACACAGCTACCATCCCTTGCGCGTACACAGGTAACAGATGAGTATTGAGCATCACGATGGCATTGTTCGGCAGAGTTTGAAGGTAGTAGAGAAACATCATGACGGCGAACAAGCCACCAACTAAACCGATAGGTGCCAAAAATCTAACCACACTACGTCGCAAATCAAGATCATTCATGCGACTAGCTACCATCAACCCAACCACCACTGCCATTACCAACATTGATCCAGTGCGCGTACCCAAGTGCGCAAAGAAATTAATGTTGTAAAAAGCATCATTGGTGGATCCAGTTTGATACCAATTGTCATGTCCAGGCCACATCATGAAAGATAAAATGCCGACAATCAGCAACATAGTGGCCCACGAGGCCAGTGCAAATGACCAAGTTAATTTGAGATGGCTTTTTGCATCCACTTTACCTATCAAATAAACCAATGCGTAAACACCAATCACCTCTACGGTGAAATACACCCACTCTGCAGCCCACACCCACACAAAATTGTGAATCAAACCACCAACACCTCGCGGACTGGCTACCGTGATGGCATACCAGATACCTGGCCCTGTGATTGAACCGATAATGTAAGAAAAGACCAAAAGAAACATGCCGTACTTTTTGATGAAATCCATCAATTGTGGCTTGCTCTCCCGATAAGCTTTTGTTTCTAGCAACGCGAATAAAAATGATGCGCCGACCGACGTGTGAGATGCCACGACGTGAATCACGCCGATGATCCCCATGACCCAGGCAGTACCAATACCTGGAACATAGAACGTCGGATACATGCCAAGCATGTCCATACGTTTCTCCTTAAATAATGAAGCCGGTCAAATGTCTAAATGTTGCAAACAGCAAGTAGTGTTAACCGGTATAAAAGTTTTGCTAGTGGTAGCAGTACTGGTTGGAATTATCTTGATTGATGGCTGAATAACCTTGCCAATACCTTGTGCATAGCCAATCGCCCATACAAACCAAAGTACCGCAGTAAACCCGGCCAAAATCAGACCACGCCGTGCTCCACGAGGTGAATACCATCGACGCATCACAACTCTCCCACAACAAAGATTTGTGAGATCAACCAAGCTAAAAGTGCAAGCATTGCACCAATGTTGATGTGCGTTATCAGACGCAAAACTATAAAAGTTGAGTCCATATTTTTCTCCCAGACCAATTGAAAATTGAGTCAAATAACTTGAACGTAAAAAGTTACGTACTAGCTAGCAACAACACGCGCGCACGAACGCAGCCCCAAAGAATCGGGGGCAAGTTCAAATCAAATCAAAGTTAGGAGAAAATAGGTGGCGCCCTTGTACGGTGCGCATCTCGAACGAAACGCTTAACCATGGTCGTCCCGCCAGGGCCTATCGCCAGGCGTTCAGACACATGGGGAATGGCTCCCCAATTAAGAGAGTGTGGGGGAAGAAATGGGGAATGTTGCTGTAGCAAACAATAGCCGCAGTGATTATCGGCGACAACTGGTAATTC
>CAZMPS010000090.1:0-6810 GCA_964568305.1 uncultured Burkholderiaceae bacterium | reverse complement strand
GTGTGCGTGCGTATCGGTGCATGGCGCCAACCGTTTGGGTACCAATTCTTTGTTGGATCTTGTTGTGTTTGGTCGTGCTGCAGGTAATCATGTGGTGCAAAGCAATCTCAAAACCAAAAATAACAAACCGTTGCCAGCCGATGCAGCTGATATGGCAAGAGAACGTTTGGCTAAATTGGAATCGAGTACCGGCGGTGAGCGCGTACAGACAGTGGCGAATGATATTCGTAGTGCTATGCAACAATATTGCGGCGTATTCCGTACGGATGAATTGTTGCAAAAGGGCTATAAAGCCATCATGGAATTGAACGAGCGTTGCAAGAATGTTTCATACACTGATAAATCCAAAGTATTCAACACTGCGCGTGTAGAAGCATTGGAATTAGATAATTTGATTGAAACAGCAAAAGCGACCATTACATCGGCGGTGGCACGGAAAGAATCCCGTGGTGCGCATGCGCATCGTGATTATCAAGAGCGCGATGATGCAAACTGGATGAAGCACACCTTGTGGTTTTCTGAGGGTAACCGTTTGGAGTACAAACCTGTGGTGACTAAACCATTAACGGTGGAAACATTCGCGCCTAAAGCACGTACTTTCTAAGATTAATCCAGGTTCATTAAGATTTATTAAGGTTTTAATATGTCCCAGACTCTTAAATTTCAAATTTATCGTTACGATCCTGATAAGGATGCCAAGCCTTATATGCAACATTTGACAGTGAAATTAAAAGACACTGACAAAATGTTGTTGGATGCGCTTCAACGAATTAAAGCAGATGTTGATGACACGCTTTCATTGCGTCGCTCTTGCCGCGAAGGTGTGTGTGGTTCGGATGCGATGAATATCAACGGCAAAAACGGTTTGGCGTGCACCACCAATTTGAATGATTTGACCGAACCTATCGTGTTGCGGCCTTTACCTGGTTTGCCAGTGATCCGTGATTTGATCGTGGATATGACACAGTTCTTTAAACAATATCATTCGATTAAGCCTTTTTTGATCAACGATACGATTCCGCCAGAAAAAGAGCGCTTGCAATCTCCAGTAGAGCGTGAAGAATTAGACGGTTTGTACGAATGTATTTTGTGCGCATGCTGTTCGACTTCTTGCCCATCGTTCTGGTGGAATCCTGACAAATTTGTTGGTCCTGCTGGCTTGTTGCAAGCGTATCGCTTTATTGCAGATAGTCGTGATCAAGCAACTGGCGAGCGTTTGGATAATCTGGAAGATCCATATCGTTTGTTCCGCTGTCACACGATTATGAACTGCGTCGATGTGTGCCCTAAGAGCTTAAATCCGACTCAGGCCATCGGTAAAATCAAGGAATTGATGTTGCGTCGTACGGTGTAAATCACGCTAACGCCATAGTAACAATACGTTACAGATGTTTTGTAAGGTATAGGAGTAACATCTAAAGGGTGACGGCATGCCGCACCCTTTGTTGCATATTGGCTTCTTATTTTTGTATTTGTATTTATTTGTATTTATTTGTATTTATTTGTATTTATTTGTATTTATTTTTGTTGATTTTTATTGAATAACTTTATGACATCAAACCATCAAACAGATCCTGCTAATCGTGCCCGTTTGCGCTGGCGCGCGCGTCGTGGATTATTGGAAAATGATTTGATTTTGACGCGTTTTCTTGATGCGCATGAAACCTCCATGACCGATGAAGAAGTTGATGCATTGACGCTTTTGCTGGATTTGAGCGATCAAGATTTGATGGATTTGATATTGGCGCGCAAGGAGCCAGAAGGAAATATGGATTTACCCCATGTCCATGCGTTGCTCATCAAATTGCGTGGATAAATATGAACCATCTTCTCTAATCTCTATCCTCTATCTTAAGAAAGAAGAGTCATGAATACCCCTGAAAATTCTGAAAATCAAGCCACGTTGTCTTTTTCAAATGGTGATCCATCCATCACTTTTCCTATCTACAAAGGGACGATTGGTCCAGATGTGATTGATATTCGTAAACTGTACGGAAGCACCGGTAAATTTACATACGACCCTGGCTTTATGTCGACCGCTTCCTGTAATTCATCAATTACCTATATTGATGGTGATAAAGGGGAATTGCTTTATCGTGGTTATTCAATAGAGCAGCTCGCGCTTAACTGCGATTTTCTTGAAACTTGCTATTTGTTGTTGAACGCAGAATTGCCGAATGCTGAACAAAAACACAAGTTTGTGAATACGGTAACGCACCACACTATGGTGCATGAACAGATGCAGTTCTTCTATCGTGGTTTTCGTCGTGATGCGCATCCGATGTCCGTATTGGTGGGAACAGTTGGTGCTTTAGCTTCTTTCTACCATGATTCGCTTGATATCAATGATCCGCATCATCGTGAAGTATCGGCGATTCGTTTGATTGCTAAAATGCCAACATTGGTTGCGATGGCTTATAAATATTCGATTGGTCAACCTTTCGTTTATCCACGTAACGATTTGTCTTACACGGCGAATTTCTTACGCATGATGTTTTCTAATCCATGTGAAGAATACAAGGTCAACGATGTGTTGGTCCGTGCTTTGGATCGTATTTTGATTTTGCATGCTGATCATGAGCAAAATGCTTCGACTTCCACTGTGCGTTTGGCTGGGTCGTCAGGAGCTAATCCATTTGCTTGTATTGCTGCTGGGATTGCATGTTTATGGGGGCCGGCACATGGTGGTGCCAATGAAGCAGCATTGAATATGCTTAAGGAAATTGGCACGGTTGATAAGATTCCTGAGTTTGTCAAACAAGTCAAAGATAAAAATTCAGGTGTGAGATTGATGGGTTTTGGGCATCGGGTATATAAAAATTATGACCCACGTGCAAAATTGATGCGTGAAACTTGTTACGAAGTGTTGAATGAGTTGGGTCTTCAGGATGATCCGTTGTTTAAACTGGCAATGGCACTAGAAAAAATTGCGTTGGAAGATGAGTATTTTGTCTCACGTAAACTCTATCCAAACGTGGATTTTTACTCTGGTATTGTCCAATCAGCGCTTGGTATTCCGGTATCGTTATTTACCGGTATTTTTGCCATGGCACGCACGGTAGGTTGGATTGCGCAGTGGAATGAAATGATTTCTGATCCAGAACAAAAAATTGGCCGTCCGCGTCAGTTGTTTGTCGGTGCGGCGCCGCGTGATGTCAAGCCAATGAAGGTGCGTGGTTAAATTTGTTGTGTATTCCTATCAATTATGTATTGCGTAATTGATAGGCAATAGCCACAAGCGATTACGCAAAGAATGACATAAACAATTCATAAATAGTTATAAATAAACAACTATAAACGTTTTTTGATACCGCACAAATATGTTATCCTTGCCGGTGTTTTTTTATTAAAAAATATAAGTCCTTCCCCACATCTTGAGGTGCAATCCGCTAACCGGTCAGGCCGTGTCGCGGAAGGTTAGATGAACCCGCTAATCTCGCGAAGCGCGAAGAAAGGTGAGCAGTAATGATGCAGCAATATAACGCCAATTCCTATTTATTCGGAGGGAATGCACCGTACGTTGAAGAATTGTACGAAGCCTACCTCGACAATCCTGGTTCAGTCAGTGACAACTGGCGCGCTTATTTCGATGCAATGCAAAATGTGCCTGCTGTTGATGGCTCGAACAAGTCCGACGTGCCACATGCACCAGTGATTGCCTCATTTGCAGAACGTGCCAAGCAAGGCCCAATCCGTACCGTTAATGCAGCAGAAGATGCTGAAATGGGCCGCAAGCAAGTTGCTGTTCAGCAGTTAATTTCTGCTTATCGCTTTTTGGGTAGTTATTGGGCCAATCTCGATCCTTTGCAACGCCAAGAACGTCCTAGTATTCCTGAGTTAGAGCCAAGTTTTTATGGCTTTACCGATGCAGATATGGATATCCAATTCAATGTTAGCAATACCTATTTTGGGATTGAAACAGCTTCCCTGCGCGATTTGTTGAATGCTTTGCGTGATACGTATTGTCGTTCCATCGGCGCAGAATTTATGTACGTTGGTAATCCTGCTGAAAAACGTTGGATGCAAGAAAATTTGGAATCGATCCGTTCCACACCGAGTTTTTCAGCTGAAAAGAAAAAACACATTCTGGAACGTTTGACTGCGGCAGAAGGTCTTGAACGTTATTTACACACCAGATATGTTGGACAAAAGCGTTTTTCCTTGGAGGGTGGTGAAAGTTTTATCGCTGCTATGGATGAAACCATCCAACGTGCTGGCGAAAAAGGCGTACAAGAAATCGTTATTGGTATGGCGCATCGTGGTCGTTTGAATGTGTTGGTCAATACGTTGGGGAAAGCACCTCAAGATTTGTTTGAGGAATTTGAGGGTAAGCATGGCGATGATTTGCCTTCTGGTGACGTTAAATATCATCAAGGGTTTTCTAGTGATGTCTCCACTCCTGGGGGCCCTGTGCATCTGTCTTTGGCGTTTAATCCATCCCATCTGGAAATCGTCAATCCTGTTGTAGAAGGATCAGTCAAAGCGCGTATGGATAGGCGTGGTGACAAAGATGGTTCACAAGTTTTGCCTATTTTGGTACACGGCGATGCCGCGTTTGCAGGGCAAGGCGTCGTAATGGAAACGTTGAATTTGGCGCAAACTCGTGGTTATGGCACAGGTGGTACCGTCCACATTGTTATTAATAACCAAATTGGTTTTACCACTTCCGATCCACGTGATTCACGTTCTACTTTGTACTGCTCCGACGTGGTCAAGATGATCGAAGCTCCTGTATTTCATGTGAACGCAGATGATCCAGAAGCGGTAGTGCTGGCGACGCAAATAGCGTTGGATTACCGCATGGCGTTTAAGAAAGACATCGTTATTGACATCATTTGCTATCGTAAGCTCGGTCACAATGAACAAGATACACCAGCGTTGACACAACCTTTGATGTACAAAAAGATTGCGGTCCATCCTGGTACACGTAAGTTGTATGCAGATAAGTTGGTTGCCCAAGGAACAATCGCAGCCGATGATGGCGATGCGATGGTCAAAGTGTTCCGTGATGCGATGGATTCCGGTAAGCATACCGTTGATCCTGTTCTTTCCAATTTCAAGAGCAAATATGCCGTTGATTGGATGCCTTTCCTCAATCGCAAATGGAGTGATGCTGCTGATACAGCTGTACCTTTGGCAGAGTTGAAGCGTTTGGCTGCACGTATTGCTGTGATTCCTGAAAACTTTAAAGCACATGCTTTGGTTGAAAAAGTGATTGGTGATCGCGCCAGTATGGGACGTGGTGATATGAATTTGGATTGGGGTATGGGCGAACATTTGGCTTATGCTTCTTTGGTGGCATCAGGCTATGCGGTGCGCTTGACAGGTCAAGATGCTGGCCGTGGTACTTTCGTTCATCGTCATGCTGTATTACATGATCAAAAACGTGAGCGTTGGGATGCGGGTACGTATATTCCACTGCAGAATATTTCTGATAAGCAAGCACCATTTACTGTGATTGATTCTGTTTTGTCAGAAGAAGCTGTGTTGGGTTTTGAATATGGTTATTCCACTACTGAGCCAAATACGTTGACGATTTGGGAAGCGCAGTTCGGTGACTTTGCCAATGGCGCGCAAGTGGTGATTGATCAGTTTATTAGCTCCGGCGAAGTCAAATGGGGTCGTGCTTCTGGTCTCGTGATGATGTTGCCACATGGTTATGAAGGCCAAGGTCCAGAGCACTCTTCCGCACGTATCGAGCGCTTCTTGCAGTTGTGCGCAGATCACAATATGCAAGTTGTTCAGCCAACTAGCGCAGCGCAGATTTTCCATTTATTGCGCCGTCAAATGGTGCGTATGTTCCGTAAGCCTTTGGTGATCTTTACGCCAAAATCCTTGTTGCGTAACAAAGATGCGGGATCACCTTTGTCTGAATTGGCGAAGGGGGCATTCCAGACCGTGATTGGTGAAGCCGATGATAAAATTGATGCCAAGAAAGTAAAACGTGTCTTGGTTTGTTCCGGTAAGGTGTATTTTGACTTGGTCAATGCACGTAAAGAACGTGGTCAAAACGATACGGCGATTATTCGTGTTGAGCAGTTGTATCCATTCCCACACAAAGCATTTGCTGCTGAATTGAAGAAATTCTCCAATTTGTCAGAAGTGGTGTGGGCGCAGGATGAGCCACAAAACCAAGGTCCATGGTTCCAAATTCAGCACAATATATTTGAGAATATGGAGCAAGGCCAAAAGCTGGCCTATGTTGGCCGTCCTGCTAGCGCTGCTCCTGCTGTTGGCTACTATGACAAACATTATGCGCAGCAGAAAGCGTTGTTGGATGGCGCTTTTGCTAAGCTCAAAGGTTTTGTTTTAACCAAATAATTATTAATAATTTTATAAATTAATAAACTAATTAATAAACTAATTATGGCGTATTAGAAAAATACGCCATATCAGTATGAATCACCAGACATGGAGTTTACATGGCAATTATTGAAGTCAAAGTCCCTCAGTTATCCGAATCCGTCGCAGAAGCGACCTTGCTGCAGTGGCATAAAAAAGTGGGCGAAGCGGTTGCCCGTGACGAAAATTTGATCGACGTCGAAACAGATAAAGTGGTGCTTGAATTACCAGCGCCTAACGCTGGCGTGATCACGCAAATTATCAAAGCTGAAGGCAGCACTGTTGTTGCCGGTGAAGTGATTGCGCTCATCGATACCGAAGCAAAAGCCGGTGCTATGCCTGCTGCTGCGGCACCTGCTCCCGCCCCCGCAGCAGCTGTACCAGCACAAGCTGCAGCAAGTAGTGCAACCAGCACAGGTGCCATCGCAATGCCTGCCACGACTCGACCAGCTCCCCATTAATCTTTAC
>CAZMPS010000089.1:228-6850 GCA_964568305.1 uncultured Burkholderiaceae bacterium | reverse complement strand
CAACGCCACAGCCGCGAGAATCGGGTTGAAGCCGAGCAAAAGCCCCGCGGCGACGCCGGCAAGCGAAACGTGCGCGAGCGTGTCTGCCAAGAAGGACTGGCGGCGCACGACAAGGAAGATGCCGATCGTTGGGGCAATGACGGCGATCGCCAAAGCCGCGAGCAAGCCTCGCACGAGGAAGTCGTATTGAAAGAAGGAAAGCAGCATATCAGTGCGAGTGGTGATCGTGTTCGTGTTCGACCAGTTTGACTTCGCGTCCGTAGAGCTGGACGAGGAAATCTTCTTTCAAGAACTCGCCAGGGCGTCCATGACACACCATCTCATGGTTAAGGCAGAGCACCGACGTCGCTTCGTGCGAGACGAATTCGACGTCGTGCGTCACGAAGACGATCGTCATACCCAATTCGCGATGCGCCCGCGCCAGAAACGCGCGGAACGCGTCTTGCGACGCTGCGTCGACTCCAACCGTCGGTTCATCAAGCACGAGCACGCGCGGCTTGGCCGCAAGCGCGCGAGCAATGAATACGCGTTGGCGCTGTCCGCCGGACAACGCGCCGATCGTGCGGCTCGCGAGGTTTTCGAGATCGAGAATACGCATCGCTTCCGACACGGACGTTTCGTCTTCTTTCGACCACGGACGAAACAGACCGCGGCGCGGCGTCCTTCCACTCGCAACAATCTCTTTCACGGTCGCTGGAAATTCTCCGGCCGCGCTTGAGACGCGCTGTGGCACGTAGCCGACGTCGGCGCGCGCCAGCGGATCGGACGACGGACGACCAAAAATACGGATGACGCCGGACGTCGGTTTCAAAAGGCCGAGCAGCAGTTTCACAAGCGTCGTTTTACCTCCGCCGTTTGGGCCGATCACGGCCAGGTACTCCCCGCTTTTCAACGCAAAATCGACGTCCAGCAGCACCGGAATGGAGCCGTAGGCGAAAGAAAGCCCGTGCGCTTCGATTGCGAGGTCGTTCATTGGCATAGCAACGCGCTTCTCAGCGCATCAAGATTTTGACGCATGAGCGTGAAATAGTTCGCTCCTATCACTTTCTTATTCTCCGTCAGGCCTTCGATCGGATCAAGGATGTCGGTCTGCGCGCCGATTTCTCGTGCGATCGTCTCGGCCAACTTCGGACTGACCAGTTCCTCAAAAAAGATGACGCGAGCTCCGGCCGCGCGAGCGAGCGAAGCGATTTCGGTCATGCGCCTCGGGGATGGTTCTTCGTCGGGCGAGAGTCCGGCAATCGGCAGAATGCGGAGCCCGTACCGGTTGCCAAGGTATCCAAGCGCGTCGTGCGACACAACGACGGTACGCGACGTGCACGTCGCGAGTCCGGACGAATAGGCGTTGCCGAGCCTACGAAGATCGAAAATGACACGTTCGCCGTTCGCGCGATATTCGTCAGCGTGCGCCGGATCGGCAGTAACAAAGGCGTCTTGAATCGACGCGACCATGCGTTCGGCCAAAACAGGATCGAGCCAAGCGTGCGGGTCCTTTTCAATGGAGGGAATCGCGTCCGCCATGCGCGCGACGCGCACGCCTCCGTGTCGTAGATCCGGCACGATACGGTCCATCCAAGCGTCGAGGCCGCCATTCATGAGCACGACGTTCGCTTCGCGCGCGGCGAGAAGATCACGCGGCGTGGGTTCGTAGTCGTGCGGTTCGCTGCCGGCAGGCGTGAGCGTCTTCACGAACACGCGTGCCCCACCGATCCGCTCAGCAAAATCGGCCAAAGGATAAAACGTCGCGACGACGCGCACCGTCCCGTTCGGAGCGGCTTCAGGCGCGAGCGAAGCGACGCGCCAAGCCACGAGAGCAGCGACGGACGCGAGAAGCAGCAGAAGAAGTAGCGCGCGGTGCATAGGCCTCCATTATTTGCGACAATGTCGCATTTGTCAACGAGGGATTTTGGTTGCGCGCCGCATCGGCAAGTCCGAACCGATCCAAGCCGGTTTATCGATCTTGGTAAAATCAATCTCGTCCGTTTCCGTTTTTTCGTATCCTGGTTTCGTCACCGTCAAATAATAGACGCCCGCGCCGACGTTGAACGCGTACCTTCCCTGCGCGTCGGTCAGCTTCGTCTCCAGCACCTTGTGATACGGAAGGGAAAGCACGCGGATAATCGCGCCTGCGATCGGCTTACGCGTATCGATATCGCACACGACGCCATACGACGTCGGCGTCGACGGTTCAGCCAAACGCATGAAGAACTGATAGACGAAAAGCTGCGCGAGGAACAGAAGTAGCATTTTCAAGTTTGGCGCGATGATCAAGGCGAGTGCACCGAACAAGGGGCCTAGGGCGGCGATCGTTTTACGAAGCGTTTTTTTGTTGCGAACGGAAAGCAATGTTTTGGCGTCGACGAGCGGATCTTCCTCAGGATCAAGCGGGATGTTCACAGTCAGCGCCTGCCGGCCGCCCTCGGCGCGCAGCAGCGTGCCGTGATAGATGTCGGAAAAGGCTCCATCGTCGCTGAGCGTCTCAATTGACGCCGCGGGAAACCGAAAACCGGGCTTCACCGCCTCAAGCCGATACTCCCCCGCGCCGGGTATGAAAGCGAAACGTCCGTCTTTGTCGGTCACCTTCGTAGCCACGACCCGATTCGTCTTCGCGTCGATCAAACGCACGGTCGCGAGGTCGATCGGAACTTTTGTTCCGGCGTGATAAACGACGCCCCAACGCTGCCGCTTGCGCCGCGACAAGAACGCGAAAGGCTGGGTCAGAAGCACGAGTAACAAACGCCCAACATCGCCGAACGGCATCGCCGTCGACGCGGCCGCGGAAAAAGCCGCGAGTGCGCTCACGATCGACGCTGGCAGCACCACGAACGCATTTGTTGTCTGCACGTCGTTTTTTTTGGCGCGCTCGCGCGCGAGCTGCGCAAGCTCCTCTGCTGAACCAAACGCCGCGTTGATCTCTTCGGCCGACGGCAGATATTTAACCAAGTCGACAAATGTCGAAAGGCCGCTCGCGCCTGATTCGCCGCCAATAAAACCCGCGTCCGTCAAAAGATGCGGACCGTCCGAAAGTGAACCCGTCGGAGTTTCGAGCGCGAACGTTACCTCATACCGCACGCAGTCACGCTCGCAAAGCGTGCCATCCTTGTTGAGCGAGCGATACACGTACGGCACGCCGTGAGGCAGCACGTTAAACGGCGCGTTTTGCAGATAGACGATCCCCAATTGCCCGCCGTTCGGCGTGATACCGGCGTCCGAGATCATCTTCGCCCCCTCGCTGCCGAATACAAGGCCTTCGCGCGGAGCGACCGGGTAGGCGCCATGCTGTTCAAAATACGTCTCGATCGCGCTACGAATCGCGTTCATGTCGGACACGCGCCGCACATCGCGCGCGCGAGCGCGAACGAACTGGTAGGTCGTTGAGCCTGCCACCGACATGAAGCCAATGATCGCGACGGAGACAAGCAGTTCGATCAGTGTGAAGCCTTTTACACCGCGGCGATGAGCAGAGAAATTTTTGTTCATACGGCAGGCGGAGTCTTCTTGGGATAGGCGCAGAAGCGGGCAACGGGACACTTCCAGCATCGCGGTCGTCCTGGAATACAGACGGAGCGGCCGAACTGGACAAAGACGCGGTTTACATGCAACCAGAGATCGACCGGGATCAGGCGCGTGAGCGCAAGTTCCGTTTTGAGCGGATCCTTCGCGCGCGTCCAGCCGAGGCGTACGGCGATGCGATGTACGTGCGTATCGACGGCAATCGCGGGCTTTTTAAAAGCATAACACAAAACGCAGTTGGCCGTTTTGCGGCCGACGCCCGGCAGCGCGATCAACGCTTCCATCGTATCCGGCACTTCGCCGTCGTGATCGCGTAGCAGCGCGGCCGCGATCCCCTTCAACGATTTCGCCTTGGAGCGATACAGGCCGATCTCATTGATCGCGGCGGCGATGGAGGTTGTAGTGGCTTTTGCGATCAAGTCGAGAGTCGGAAAGCGTCTTCGTAGTTTCGGATAGACCTTTAACACTTGCTCGTCGCGCGTGCGCGCCGAAAGCACGGTCGCGAGCAGCACGTCTTCAGCGCGATCAAGCTCGACCGCGCCTTTTCCGGGAAACTCCCGCTTCAAGATTTCAATTACTTTGCGGATTGCGGAAGGCGCTGGCATACGGGACAATAATGCGCGCCGCGTCCGGCGACGCGCATCTTCTTTAGGGAGGCGCCGCACCTCCGGCACGGCTTGCCGTCGCGCGCGTAGACCCAAAGATGCGGAACGTTGCCGCCTTTTTCGCCGTAGAGGTCGCGATAGTTGTCAGACGACGAACCAAGACGCTTCACGGACGCGCCGAGCGACTTTATCGCGCCATCGTACACGCCTTTCAATTCTTTTTCGGTCAGCGAACCGACGGTGCGCTCCGGATGCACCTTCGCGTACCAGCACGTTTCATCCGCGTAAATATTGCCGATGCCGGCGATGCAGCTTTGATCCAGCAAAAGCGGCTTGATTTTTTTACGCGGATTTCCCGTCACACACATCTTGAAACGCTTGAACGTAAAAGACGCATCGAGCGGTTCGGGGCCGTACCCCTCTGCATCGAACACGTCTTTTTCGAGATTCGCTGTCTTCACCACTTTTAAAAATCCAAACTTGCGCACGTCTTCAAACCAGAGCTGCTCCTTCTTGTCGAGATGAAAAACGACATGGGTGTGTTTCGACGGCGTCTCCCCTTCCTTCTTCAACAAATACGAACCTGTCATCTTCAAGTGCGTGACAATCGTCCAACCGCTCAAGAGATGCGCAAGCAATAACTTGGCGCGTCGTCCGAACGCCTTAAACTTCGCGCCTGTCGTCGCTTTGACGAGCGCTGCCGGCGATGGAAAGATTTTTTTACCAAAACGCACCTCGACGCTTTTTATCTTGCGTCCAGCAAGCGCTTTCTCCATCTGGCGACGGAGTGTTTCGACTTCAGGGAGTTCGGGCATATATAAGACATACTCTCATAGGTCGATACATAGTTCTAACCTGAAGACTTATCGGCTATGCGTACCTTCCATTCATGAAGCAGCGCTTCACTAAGCTCTTTAATTCTTGCGGACAGCACTTCATGCCCTTGAGTGTCAGTTCCAAAATACTTGTCAGTGAATGCGATCATTATTTCTCCAACTACAAGGAGCGCTTTTGCGCATCTTGTAATATGCGTTTTGTCAACACTCTCTTTAGGTAGGTTTCTTAGCAAAACTGGGTTTCCATGCTCATACATTGAGAGAGATCGGTAAATCTTTGTTATTTCCCACTTGAAACTACCACATTCTCCCAGTAAATCTTTGGATATTTCGCTGACTTTTTCAGCTGTTTTAGGATTTAAAAGCGGCTCTGCCAGCTCATGAAGTTTCTTATGAATGGCCTGGTGCGGAAAATTGCTTGCCATTATTTGTTGATACAACTTCTGCTTTTTCTCATCAGTAAGCAAATCAATACCTGCCTGGTAGGCTTCGCGTCTATTAAGACCGCCATCACCTAATTCGTGCGTTTCAACAAGTAACGCGTTTGTACACAACCAAAATTCAATCGCATTTTCGCGTTGAGCATCACTACTCAGTGTTGAAAAATAAATCACTCTTGAAAATCCAAGTTCTAAGATAGGCCTCAAGGCAAAATTACAAAGCGGGCTTTCAATATCCTCAGTAGCGCAAGAAAATAGATACCAAAACGCTTCAATGTTTTGACGCAAAAAAGTCTTGGGCTCAGTCATCAACTGACTGATTCCATAGTTGTACGGAACCACAATCCCGTCCACTTCGATTAGCTTTTTTTGTTGACCAAACTTAACCTGACTACCACTCAAGTTCTTAATCTGCGCCAATTGATACGTGCCGGTTTGGGCGACAGCCAACAGGCCGTCTTTAACAAGTTTTATAAACTGTTGGTCCAACATACATATACGTATTCTCACCTTAACTGTGGGTATGTCAAACATGTCCGTATAATTGACCCATGTGATTCTTGTCGGAAATACATGCTAGAATAGTCTCCTATGCGCGTTTCCGAATTCGACTACGACCTGCCGGAATCCCTGATCGCCCAGAAACCCGCTTCCCCGCGCGAAGCGGCGCGACTTTTAGTGCTTGATCGCATGAAGGATACGGTCCGGCATCAGCACGTAAAAGATTTGCCGGACGTTCTGGAAAAAGGCGACGTGCTCGTCGTGAACGTCAGCAAGGTGTTCAAGGCCCGCCTCGCGGGAACGTTGGATGATTCCAGAAAAACGGCAGTTGAGCTGTTTCTTGTCAGACCCGAAGGAAAATTCTGGCGCGCGCTGGCCAAACCAGGACGAAAGCTCGCGCACGGATCAAAGATAACGATCGCTCGAGGCTTCGTCGCTACTGTCGAATGGAAAGACACCGACGGTTCGATCCTCGTCGATTTCGGATTGAAAAAGGATGAAGTGATTCGTCTGGCCGACAAAAACGGCGACGTGCCGTTGCCGCCGTACATCACGCGTAAGCCAAAAACCCCGGCCGAGTATCAAACAGCCTACGCCAAGCACGTCGGCTCCGTCGCCGCGCCGACGGCCGGATTCCATCTCACCAAGGCGTTGATCGCCAAGTTGAAAAAGAAGGGCGTGCTTTTTTTGGAGGTCACGCTGCATGTCGGCCTCGGCACCTTTCTGC
>CAZMPS010000089.1:0-218 GCA_964568305.1 uncultured Burkholderiaceae bacterium | reverse complement strand
CCGATCCGCGCCGACGAACTCGATGCGCACAAGATGCATTCCGAATGGGTCGAGATTCCGGAAGCGACGGTTGAGGAAATTTTGAAGGCGAAAATCGAAAAGCGCCGCGTCATCGCCGTCGGCACCACGACCGTTCGCGCGCTTGAAGGCGCCGTGCAGCAATGTGGCGGCGAGTTGTGCCCTTGGCACGGTGACGTGAACATCTTCATCCGTCCAGG
>CAZMPS010000088.1:0-6882 GCA_964568305.1 uncultured Burkholderiaceae bacterium | reverse complement strand
TTTGATCCAACTTGAGTTGCGCAATATTGCGCTGCGTGGCGGGGTTGTTCCACATTTCGGCATTCATGGCGGGCGCGATTAAAAGCGGCAAATCACTAGGCCGCGCCAGGCACAGCGTTGACAATAAATCATCACACACGCCGTGTGCCAGTTTGAAAATAAAATCCGCCGAGCAAGGCGCAATCAACATTGCATCGGCATCGCGCGTCAAATCGATATGCGGCATGTGATTGGGGATGCGGTCATCCCATTGATCCAGATAAACCGCTTGGCCAGACAAGGCTTGCATCGTCACAGGTGTGATGAATTGCGTGGCTGCTGACGTCATCACGACTTGTACCGATGCGCCGGTTTTGGTGAGCGCGCGGGTCAATTCGGCTGTTTTATAGCAAGCAATGCCGCCGGTTAGGCCTAGGACGATTTTTTTGCCGTTAAGATCCATGGAATATTCTCATTAATGGTTCATTCAAGCTGTTTACCGTTTATTCACCCGCCGCAACTCATCAATGATAAATAACGCTGCGCCGATGAAGATCGCGCTGTCGGCGATATTGAATGTTGGCCAGTGTGGCAAGGTGGAACCTGGGATGTAAAAGTCCAGAAAATCAATCACATAGCCGTAGGAAATGCGGTCGATGATGTTGCCGACTGCGCCGCCTAATATGCATGCCAAGGCTGAGCAAAATAGGCGTTGGCCGGCGTGGCGCTTTAATAAGTACAGAATGAACAATACAGCAGCGCCGCCTATGCCGAGGAAGAAATAATGTTGCCAGCCGGATTGGGTGGCCAAAAAGCTGAATGCCGCGCCTTTGTTGTAAGTCGTCGCCAAGTTGAAAAAGGAGGTGACTTGGTGCGATGCGCCAAAAGGTAGCCATTTCAGTATGGTAATTTTGCTTAATTGGTCTAACAAAATGACGATGAACGCAATGCCTATCCAGGGCATCATGCTGGATTTTTGGGCTGAGGCGGAACGATTTTTAGTGGCCATGTTTTTTATATATTAAGTAAGAATTAGGCAAACCGACGTGCTTCGCCTTTGCCAAACAAATTGGCGATGCAGCGGCCGCAAATTTCGCTGTGTTCTGCATGCGTGCCAACGTCGGCGCGGTAATGCCAGCAGCGCTCGCATTTGGCGTCGTTCAGCGCTTCTACTTCGATCTCGATTTCTTGTGTGCCTTCTACCTTGGTGATGCTGGCGTCGGAGGTGATGAAGATAAACTTTAAATCCTCGCCCAACTTATGTAGTAAGTCGAAGTCGTTTTGATTTTGTTGCGCTGGCACCTTGATGTTGACTTTGGCTTGTAGCGAAGAACCGATCAAGCCTTGTTGGCGTAGGTCTTCCAGTTTTTTGGTGACGTCGCCTCGGATGGTGCGTAGGGTTTCCCAGCGTTGTTGCAATTGCTGTAATTCCTCAGCATTGGTGCATACGGCGGGTAGGGCGTAGTGGGTTTGGGTGAAAATCGTTTCATCGCTGGCGGCGAAGGCTTCTTTGCTGGCGAAGAGCGCCCAGGCTTCTTCTGCGGTGAACGATAAGATCGGTGCCATCAAGCGCAGCAATGCTTGTGTGATATGCCACAACGCCGTTTGGGCGGAGCGGCGGGCTGGGGAGTTGACGCCGCTGGTGTAGAGACGGTCTTTGAGGATATCCAGATAAAAGCCACCCAAATCTTCCGAGCAATACATTTGTAATTTGGAAACCACTGGGTGGAACTCAAACGCGGTGTAATGTTCTTGGATATCAGCTTGCAATTGCGTCATGCGGCTGATGGCGTAACGGTCAATTTCCAGCATGTCGCTCATCGCAACGCTATCGACGGTGGAATCGAAATCGGACGTATTGGCCAACAAGAAACGCAAGGTGTTGCGGATGCGGCGATAGGCTTCGGTCACACGTTTCAGAATTTCATCGGAGATCGACAACTCGCCGGAATAATCGGTCGACGCTACCCAAAGACGGAGAATGTCTGCGCCCAAGGAGTCAGTCACCTTGCGTGGTGCAACCACATTGCCGACTGATTTAGACATCTTTTTTCCTTCGCCATCGACCACAAAACCATGCGTCAGCAAGGCTTTGTAAGGTGGGGAGCCATTCATCATGGAGGACGTGAGCAAGGAAGAATGGAACCAGCCGCGATGCTGATCCGATCCTTCCAGATACAGATCGGCGGGAAATTGCGATTGCGTGGCATGCGAGCCGCGCAAAACGGTTTGATGCGTGGTGCCGGAATCAAACCAAACGTCGAGCGTGTCTTTGTTTTTGACATACATGTCGGCATCGGCGCCCAGCAATTCTTTGGGGTCTAACGTTTGCCACGCTTCAATGCCTTTTTGCTCCACGCGTTGGGCGACTTGTTCCAACAATTCTTGCGTGCGTGGATGCAGTTCGCCCGTTTCTTTATGGATGAAGAATGCCATCGGCACGCCCCATTGGCGTTGACGTGACAATGTCCAATCAGGACGATTGGCGATCATGGCTTGTAGGCGTGCCTTGCCCCAGGCAGGATAAAACTGTGTTGCCTCAATCCCCGCCAGCGCGTTGGTACGCAGGCTTGCACCGCCGTTTTTTGGCGTGTTGTCCATACTGGCAAACCATTGCGAGGTGGCCCGATACACGATAGGCGTTTTATGACGCCAACAATGCATGGTGCTGTGTTCAAACATGACGAGTTTGAATAGGGAGCCGACTTCTTTTAATTTGTCGCAAATGGGTTTGGATGCTTCCCAAATAGTTAAACCGGCAAACAATGGCAAGTTCGATGCGTAGCGGCCATCGCCCATGACGGGATTGAGGATGGCATCGTCTTGCACGCCATGCGCTTTGCAAGAAATAAAGTCATCCATGCCGTAAGCTGGTGCAGAGTGCACGATGCCGGTACCAGTATCCAGCGTGACGTATTCGCCCGGATAGATGGGGGAGAGACGATCATAGCCTTGGTCCACCGTGGCTAAAGGATGGCGAAACTGCACAGCAGCCAGTGCTTGGCCTTTGCAAGTGGCGATGATGTTGCCTTGTAATGCATAACGTTCCAGGCAAGAGGTAACCAGATCTTTTGCCAAAATCAGCAATAAAGGTTGTTCATCACGCATGGTTTGTACTAATGCGTACTCAAATTCTGGGTGAACGTTTAATGCCTGGTTGGCTGGAATTGTCCACGGCGTCGTGGTCCAAATAACGATATAACCCGCTTTGCCTTGCAGTTGTTCTGGTGAAATATGAAAAGCTTGAGCCAGTTTGCCGTGTTCCGCTTCAGCAAATGGAAAGCCGACGTCGATCGCTGGATCACGTTTGTTTTGATATTCCACTTCGGCTTCTGCCAGCGCGGAGGCGCAATCAAAACACCAGTTGACGGGTTTTAAACCACGGTACACAAAGCCTTGCTCGACGATTTTGCCCAGCGCGCGGATTTCATCCGCTTCGTTGCCAAACGCCATGGTTTGATAAGGGTTATCCCATTCAGCCAATACACCTAAGCGGATAAAGTCGGCTTTTTGTTTAGCGATTTGTTCGCTGGCATAAGCGCGTGCTTTGGCTTGTACTTCGGCAATTGGCAAGTTTTTGCCATGTAGTTTTTCAATTTGGATTTCAATCGGCATGCCGTGGCAATCCCAGCCTGGCACGTAAGGTGCGTCGAATCCAGCCAGTTGGCGGGTTTTGACGACGATATCTTTGAGGATTTTGTTGACGGCATGGCCAATGTGAATGTCATTGTTGGCATACGGTGGGCCGTCGTGCAGGATAAATTTTGGCCTGCCTTGTGAGGCTTTGCGGATACGTTGATAGATCTTTTTATCTTGCCATTCCTTGATCCATTGCGGTTCGCGCTTGGCCAAATCTCCTCGCATAGGGAAGGGAGTTTCCGTCATGTTGACGGGGTATTTGCTTTGCGGTTTTGCCGCTTTATTGGATGGCGTATTAGACATTTTTTGAATTCTTAAATAGTTAAAAATTAAATAAGGTTATTGATTTTATTGATTTTGTTAATTTTATTGATTGTATGAGTTGAAGTAAGCGCGCGCTTGGGAGGCATCTTGTGCAATGGCTTGTGTAAGCGTGCCCAAATCGCTGTATTTTTCTTCGTCACGAATTTTCTTTAAAAACTCAATCCGTAGCAATTTTCCATAACAATCTCCTGCATAATCAAAAACATGTGTTTCTAATAAGACACGTCCGCTGTCATCCACGGTCGGACGCGCGCCGAGACTGGCGACTGCTGGCAGGGGAGAATTCGCTAGACCATGGACTTGCACAATAAAAATACCGGACAGCGCTGGGCGCCTGTGCGCAATGCGCATATTTAAAGTGGGGAAACCTATTGTTCTACCGAGCTTTTTTCCATGGATCACACGTCCAGATATTTCGTAAGGATGGCCTAATAATTGTTCGGCATGAGAAAAATCTCCTTTTGCTAATGCAGCCCGAACGGCGGAGGAAGAGATCACGTCGTCATCTTGAATGACGGGCGGCAAGACTTCCACCTGAAAACCGTATTTTTCTCCCGCTTTTTTTAGCATGATCAAATCGCCAGCGCGTTTGGCGCCATAACGAAAATCCTCGCCGACCATCAACCATTTCACTTGCAAGCTTTTTACCAGAATTTTTTCAATAAATTCTTGTGGCGAGAGAGAGGAAAAAGGCAGATTGAAATGCTCGACGACCGTGTGTTCAATCCCAGCCCGTGACAGCGATTGCAGCTTGTCACGTAAACCGGCAATGCGGGTTGGTGCTTTAAGTAGATTGCCGGTTAATTGAGCAAAAAATTCGCGCGGATGTGGCTCAAAAGTCATGACGGTTGGCACGCATTGCAAATATGCTGCAGCCTCACATACGCGCCTCAACAAGGCCTGATGGCCGCGATGGACGCCGTCAAAATTGCCGATAGTCAGTGCGCAGGGAGCGCGTGATGTTGAGGGGGGGAGCCCGCGAAATACCTTCATACTTGGATAAAAACCAGGTTAAAACCGTGGCAAATCGTGGATTATAAATGTTTTCGCGTAGCTTTCCTTTTTCTCTTGGAAATCAAATAAGTCGAATTTACAATTAATCTTTCATGCACTTTCCATTTGGGCCAGATTGAGCATTACACAATTTGCCATCAATCCAAGTTGCGCTAATTGCAGGTGTAACAAAAATTGCTCTGTAAAATGAGGCATTTTTAATATTGGCATTAGTCAAATTGGCACCCGATAAAAGGGCGTTAGAAAAATCAGCATTGGTCAAATTAGCACCATTCAATTTGGCACTGAATAAATTAGTCGACGGTAATTTAGCCTTGGTCAAATTAGCATTAGTCAAATGAGCTTTGGTCAAATCAGCATTTTGTAACTTAGCACCGGTCAAATTAGCATTAGTCAAATTAGCACCAGTCAAATTAGCATGAGTCAAATTAGCATTAGTCAAATCAGTATCTTGCAAATTGGCATTGTTTTTATTACAGCCTGACCAATCAACGCCTGGTTTTGCTGATTCATAGCAGCTGGCGATAGCAATCCCACAAAATGTTTGAGCAAATGTGAGTGCGAAAGTACAAATCGATAATTTAGTGAATTGCTTCATTTTTTTCTCCTGTAATGAAATGATTCAAATTAGTTTAGCTTGATTTGTATGGTGTGAGAGTGGGCAAACAGGCAAGTGTTAGATCAAAGTGCTAACTCTTTAGGTCACGCTATTATTAGTCGTTCATGCACTTCCCAGTTGGGCCGGAATTACTGTTACACACTTTACCATTAATCCAAACTGATTTACTTTCTCCTGTAACAAAAGTTGCTTTATCAAATTTTGTATTTTGAATATTTGATTTATTCAAAGTCGAGCGAAGAAAATTGGTGTTAGTGAAATTAACGTTGGATAAATTGGTCTTGGATAAATTGGTATCGACTAAATGAGCATTAGAGAAATTGGCGTTAGATAAATCAGCACCCATCAGGTTGGCACCTGTGAACACGCTTCCAACCGAATGGGTGTTAGAGAAATTTGCATTGGTTGCTAAGTTGCTAGACAAAGCTGCTCTATCTAAATTGGCGCTATCTAAATTGGCGCCAGACAGATTTGTCTTTTCTAAATTTGCGTAATTCAAATTTGCTTTAGTCAGGTCAGCATTAGACAAGTTGGCATTGGTTAAGTTGGCATTATATAAATTGGCGCTTGATAAATTCGCATTGGACAAATCAACGCCATATAAATTGGCACCGGCCAAATTGGCTTTAGATAAGTTGGTGTTAGATAATTTGGCTACTTTTTTATTACAGCCTGACCAATCAACGCCTGGTTGGGCTGGATCAGTGCAACTTGCGATAGCTATTCCAGAAAATGCTTGAGCAAATGTTAATACAGTAATTCCGATAGAAGACTTGGTAAGTCGTTTCATTTCATCGCCTCAAATTTTAGATAAATGCTTAGATATTAGATAAATGATCGAAATTTTAAATCAGTCTTTCATGCATTTTCCGATTGGGCCACTCAAGCTATTACACAACTTTCCGTTAATCCAAATTGCTGGATGCGGAGCAGTAAAAAAATTAGTCGTATTAGGAATATTGACAAAAGTGACGCCATTAAATCTCACGCCATTAATTGTTGCGTTAGTCAAATTTGCGCCAGCCAGAATTGCATTAGACAAAATTGCATCAGTCAAATTCGCACCAGTTAAATTGACATTAGACAAATTTGCATTGGAAAAAATGGCATTAGATAAATTGGCACCACTCAAATTAGCATTGCTTAAGTTCGCACCATACAAATTTGCGTCAGAAAAATTGGTATTAGCCAAGTTGGCACCAGATAAATTGGCGCCACTTAAGTTTGCATTAGTCAAATTCATCTTTTGCAAATCTGCCTTCGAAAAATCTACTTTGACAAGGCTGGCTCCAGAAAGAGTGGCAGTG
>CAZMPS010000087.1:0-6888 GCA_964568305.1 uncultured Burkholderiaceae bacterium | reverse complement strand
GCATTACATCAATCGCGGCCTTGTTTTATTGGACATGATAGAAGAAGGTAATCTTGGTTTAATCCATGCAATTGAAAAATTTGAGCCTGAGCGTGGCTTTCGCTTTTCTACTTATGCCACTTGGTGGATACGCCAAAGTATTGAGCGTGCGATCATGAATCAAGCACGCACAGTGCGTTTGCCAATACACATGGTACGTGAATTAAACCAAGTGTTACGTGCCAAATATCATCTTGAAAAGCAACGTCAGGATGGTAAAGATGCCACGGTGGAAGACATTGCCCATTTGATTGATCGGCCAGCTGAGGAAGTACAAGATATTCTCGCTTTGTCCGAACATGCTAGTTCTTTGGATGCGCCGCTGGACAATGATCCGCAATCCAGTTTGATGGATATGCTGCCTGACAATACTGAGCATAGTCCTGATTCACAGGCGCAATCGCATGAAATGACTGTTTTAGTCAACGACTGGCTTTTGACTTTAACCGACAAACAGCGTTTGGTCATCAGGCGTCGTTTTGGATTAGAAGAGGGTGAGACGGTTACTTTGGAGGTGTTGGCAGACGAAATGGGAATCACACGTGAGCGTGTGCGACAAATTCAACAAGAAGCGTTGGCTAAACTCAAGCGTGTTTTGGCGGCCAATGGTGTAAAAAAAGAGGCTGTGTTGTGAAGTTACATTACATGCAGCAAAGTAAGGATGACAACGAGAGTGATGCAGGACAATCAAATCGAAATTAAATCGCTAGATGCCGATGCGCGTGGCATTGGTCATTTAGCAAATGAAGATGGTACACCAGGAAAAGTGGTATTTGTAGAAGGGGCGTTACCAGGTGAACGAGTGAGTTTTAGTTCATTTCGCAAGAAAAATAATTGGGAAGCCGCCAACATGACGGCTCTACATCGCGAATCTGTGTTGCGAACAAAACCTAAGTGCCAACATTTCAATGTATGTGGTGGTTGCGCGATGCAGCATCTGGATCCTGCCGGCCAAGTTGCCATCAAACAGCGCATCTTGGAAGACAATCTGTGGCATATCGGCAAAGTACGAGCTGAAACCATGATGCGCCCGATTGCTGGGCCAACCTGGGCGTATCGTTATCGCGCCAGATTGTCGGTGCGTTATGTTCGTAAAAAAGGCACAGTGTTGGTTGGTTTTCATGAAAAAAAATCTGCTTTTGTGGCGGATATGCAAAGTTGCGCCATCTTGCCTGAGCATGTTTCTGCCATGTTGTTGCCATTGCGTGGTTTGGTGGGATCGCTCTCGATTGTTGAAAAATTACCGCAAATTGAATTAGCCGTCGGACAGAATAAAACAGTCATGGTGTTGCGCATCATGGAGTCGCTCACTGCGGATGACGAAGCTAAGCTGAAATCTTTTGCTGATGAATACAAAGTGCAATGGTGGTTGCAGACCGGTGGGCCGGACACTGCTGCGCCTTTTTATCCATATGATCCTGCCGATGTAACTGATCAATTGCATTATTTATTGCCAGAATTTGGCATCAAAATGCCTTTCAAGCCAACCGATTTTACTCAGGTTAATCACCACATCAATCGCGTTTTGGTTGCACGTGCATTGCGTTTGTTGGAAGCGCAAGCTGATGAACGTGTGGCAGATTTGTTTTGTGGTTTGGGTAATTTCACTTTGCCGATTGCAACTCAAGCTGCTGCCGTTGTCGGTATCGAAGGCAGCGATGCTTTGGTCGAACGAGCTTTGGATAATGCGGTGGTGAATGGTTTAGCCGCTAAAACATCATTCAGTAGCCGGAATTTGTTTGAGGTGACGACGGAAGATTTGGTTGATCTAGGTAAATTCGATCGCATACTGATCGATCCACCACGTGATGGTGCAGCTGCTGTGTGTCAGGCTTTGGTTGGATTGAATCAGACGCATCCCGGTTTAAAACCTAAACGCATTGTGTACGTATCCTGCAGCCCATCCACGCTGGCGCGTGATGCGGGTGTGCTGGTGCATGAGGCTGGATATGTGTTGAAAAAGGCTGGGATTGTGAATATGTTTCCGCATACAGCGCATGTGGAGTCGATTGCGGTGTTTGATTACCCTGAATAATAAAAATCCGGCCACAATTTGATGATCATGGCCGGATTTGAATGTTGTAGCAGCGCAGTGATAACGTAATGCTGCTTCTTATTTATTTAATTCCGGTTGCCGCCAAAGATCCCCAGCAAACTCAGCAAGTTGCTGAAAATCATATAAACATCCAAATAAATACGCAGCGTGGCGGAAATGTAATTTGTTTCGCCACCGTTTACTATTTGCTGTACGTCAAACAAGATGTAAGCAGAAAAAATCGCAATCGCAATAACTGACATTGCAAGGTAGAGCGCAGGCATTTGCAAGAAAATATTTGCTATGCTTGCGACCAACACCACCAACATGCCAGCAAACAGCCATTTTCCCAAACCGGAAAAATCACGTTTTGACACAGTTGCAATGGTTGCCATGACAGCAAAAACAGTCGCTGTGCCACCAAACGCCATGGTAATGAGTGAGGCACCGTTAGAAAAACCCAGGGTGTGACCGATTAAACGTGACAGCATCAAGCCCATAAAAAACGTAAAACCTAGTAGTATCACGACACCCATGCCGGAGTTTTTGGTTCTTTCAATCGCGTAGAAAAAGCCAAATGTAATCGCCATAAAAGCAATGAAGCCCATCATTGGTGAGCCAGCGAAGAAGCTAAATTGCATTTGCACGCCCAGCCATGCGCCTAAAATGGTGGGAATCATGGAAAGAGCGAGCAGGTAATAAGTATTACGTAATACACGATGACGTACTGTTGCAAAATTTGCTGATTCTGCTGGTGTGTAACCATAGTTTTGCTGCAAGTTTTGACTCATATTGCCTCCTGTGGTGTTGTCAAAAAATCTAAAATTTCAAAACAATCGTACTTTTTTCGTTATTAATTTGATTATCGCCGTAGTATGACTGAAAAGTTAGGCGGTGTCCTTACCATGTTCATCCAGAATGGTCGTCTTTTTCTAGTCTTATGTCATTCTATTGTGCTCACCTTTTTGACGCATTTTGATGCGTAATTGTGGCGGGTGTTTCATGTTAAAATCCAAGGTTGATTATATTAATCTTTTTATTAATTTTTTATTGGAGTTTTATAGATGGCAATTGAGCGTACCCTGTCGATTATTAAACCTGATGCGGTTGCAAAAAATGTAATTGGTCAGATTTATTCCCGTTTTGAAGGCGCTGGTTTGAAGATCGTTGCTGCTCGCATGATCCATTTGTCGCGTGCTGAAGCCGAAGGTTTTTATGCAGTGCATCGCGAACGTCCTTTTTTCAACGATTTGGTGACATTCATGATTTCCGGTCCAGTCATTGTACAAGTGTTGGAAGGTGAAAACGCGATTGCTAAACACCGTGATTTGATGGGTGCAACCGATCCTAAAAAGGCTGAAAAAGGCACGATCCGCGCTGATTTTGCTGATTCCATTGATGCGAATGCTGTTCATGGTTCTGATGCTGCTGAAACTGCTGCAGTTGAGATCGCTTATTTCTTCCCATCTTTAAACGTTTATTCACGTTAATTTTGTTTTAAATCAATGAAGTGTATCGATGACAGTGCTGACAAATTTGCTCGGTCTTGATTCTGCTCAGCTCATTGCTTATTGCAGTGAGTTGGGAGAGAAGCCATTTCGTGCAAAACAACTGCAGCGCTGGATACATCAATTTGGCGCCAGTGATTTTGATGCTATGACGGATTTGGCGAAATCACTGCGCGACAAGCTCGCAACGCGAGCGATGATTGCCTCTCCAACAGTATTAAAAGATCACATCGCACGAGACGGCACTAGAAAATGGTTGTTGGATGTTGGGCAGGGTAATGCGGTTGAAACGGTTTTTATACCAGAAGAAAATCGCGGTACGCTCTGTATTTCGACCCAAGCTGGTTGTGCGGTCAATTGTCGATTTTGCTCGACAGGAAAACAAGGATTTAATCGTAATCTTTCTGTTGCTGAAATCATCGGCCAGCTATGGATGGCTGAATTTGAATTGCGTAAAAGCAAAGGTATTGAACCTGGGCCCAAAGGTGAACGCCAAATCACCAACGTCGTGATGATGGGTATGGGCGAACCTTTGTTAAATTTTGAGCCTACTGTTACTGCATTGAAATTGATGTTGGACGATAACGCCTATGGCTTATCGCGCCGTCGTGTGACGCTTTCCACTAGCGGTGTTGTCCCTATGATGGATAAATTGTCACAAGAATGTCCAGTGGCGTTGGCGGTTTCTTTGCATGCGTCTAACGATGAATTGCGTAATAGATTGGTCCCACTAAATAAAAAATATCCATTGCATGAACTGATGGCGGCGTGTAAACGTTATTTGGCGTATGCGCCACGAGATTTCGTAACGTTTGAATATTGCATGTTGGATGGCGTCAATGATATGGATGCACATGCTCGTGAATTGATCGCGCTGGTCAAAAGTTCGCAGAACTCTGAACAATCCGTGTCGTGCAAGTTTAATCTCATTCCGTTCAATCCTTTTCCTGAATCTGGTTTAAAGCGTTCACACGATGAGCGTATTAAAGCCTTTGCGCGTATTTTGAGCGACGCCGGTATTGTGACCACGGTGCGTAAAACGCGAGGGGATGATATTGATGCTGCCTGCGGTCAATTGGCTGGCGAAGTACAGGATCGCACCCAAGTGCAGGCACGGATGGAAAAGATGGCTGAATATCAAAAAAAGTTCGGTAACAATTTCGGTCGCATTGTGGAGATTGTTAAGTGAAAAAAATAAGCAAAATGCAAATAAGAGGGGGCATCGCTTTTATTGTTATAGCAGCGGCTTGTATCTTGTGCGGGTGTGGCTCTGTGCAATTGAATGACGAGCGTACTACATCTTTTGCCAATCAGTTGTCTACTCATCCTGATCAAGCCGACTTGCAAAAGCGTGCCAGCATACGCTTGCAATTAGCGGTGAGTTATTACGAACAAGGTCAGATGCAATTTGCCTTGGATGAAATTAAACAGGCATTGCAGGCCAGGCCTGATTTTGCGGATGCTTATGGTGTTAAAGCGCTGATTTACATGGGTATGGGTGAAATGAAGCTGGCGCAGGATAATTTTTTACTTGCCTTAAAGTTGGCGCCTGGCAATCCAGAGTTGATGAATAATTATGGTTGGTTTTTATGTCAAACAGGGCAAGAAATATTGTCGATTGCACAGTTTGAAGCGGCAATGAAGAATCCTACTTATTCATCACCAACTAAAGCCTTAAATAATGCCGGTATTTGCAGTTTGAAGTTGAAAAACCGCTCTGTGGCAGAACGTTATTTTTTGCAAGCATTTCAATATGATTCTGCTAATCCTGTTACCAATATCAATTTGGCAAAAATATATTACGATGCACGTGATTACACCCGTGCTCGCTTTTATGTTGATCGCGTGACAAAAATGGATGTGTTGTCCGCTGACGTATTATGGTTGGCGATCAAAATTGAACGTAAATTGGGCGATAAGGCTGCTGAAGCCAGTTTAGTCACGCAATTATTCCGGCGCTATCCAAATTCTTCTGAATATGCAGCTTTCCAACGCGGAGCATTTGATGAGTGAAAAGGAGCTTATCAGCGCAAGTGCATCGGTAAATTCATCTACATCGCAGCCGCAACAAAAAAATAATTCAATGCCTGGTGCTCAACTCGCTGCTTATCGACGTGCTCAGGGGAAATCGGTAGAGGAAATTGCAAGTTTGTTAAAGCTGACGCCACGTCAGATTTTGGCGCTTGAAGCAGATAATTATGCCTTGTTGCCAGGTTTGACAATTGTGCGTGGCTTTATTCGTGCGTATGCAAAAATCCTGAATGTCAATGCGGATACTTTGATTGCCATGATGATGCCTGAATTTCCTGAACCAGTGGCGCCAATAGTTCCTCCTCGTACATTAGCGATGCCATTGCTGGAATTGCGTCGTTTGCCTGCTTTGTTTATTAATCGCCGCCATCCTTCTTTGCGGTGGGTGATGAGTTTGGTTGTTGTCTTATTGATGATAGTTTTTTTTGTGCAACATGGAGTGGGTAGTGTAGCGCAAGCCTTTGAGAATGTTGTCACTCAAGTGACGAATTTTAATAAAGAATGGATGTCGTTTGCTTCTTCAGCTGCGTCTTCTCCTTCTTCTTCAACGGTCAATGCGGCAAATGTAGGCGAATCTTTGCAATTGGTTCATGCTGATGCGTTGCTGTCTTTAAATAAAAATGTTGTTGAATCAGAAGGCTCATCAAAAGATTTATCAAAAGATTCATCAAAGGATTCATCAAAAAGTTCATTAGAAAATTCTTTAGAGGGTCGCTCGGAAAGTCTTCCGAAAAGTCTTTCAGGCAACTCTTTAATCTTGAAGGTGCGCGAAGATTCATGGATAGAAATTAGAAAAATTCATCGAAGTGCTACTGTCGTTTCTCGTTTGTTTAAAGCGGGTACTAGTGAAACCTTCAATGTCGATGAGCCCATGTTTATGGTGGTCGGTAATCCAACGGGTGTAGATGCGAGTTTGCGTGGCGTGCCGTTAGAAATGAAGCGTGCTAGCAATAGCAAAATAGCGCGGATACATTTGAAGTAATTTGAAATAATTTGAAGTACTCGTTAAGTAATTGTTTAAGTCATCATTTATGCCGTCATTCACTTCTTCCAGTTTGGCCCCTATTTGTTCCGGTCCTCTAGCGCGGCGTCAGGCTCGTTCTGTTTCAGTGCGTAATGGTGCACGAGTGGTTGTGATTGGTGGCAGCGCACCTGTGTTGGTGCAATCCATGACGAATACCGATACGGCGGATGTGATTGCAACTGCAATTCAGGTTAAAGAGTTGGCGCGCGCTGGTTCTGAAATGGTGCGTATTACGGTCAATAGTCCAGAAG
>CAZMPS010000086.1:0-6888 GCA_964568305.1 uncultured Burkholderiaceae bacterium | reverse complement strand
CTCAGGAACATTTGAGTCTGCTGTAGAGCACTTTATCAATGCTCTGCGTAACAGTGATTATCCATTGGTTGCCTGTTTGTATGAGGGCAATCGTGTTGTGCGTGTGTTGCATTATGGTGAAAATAAAGGGTGTGTGCAATGACAATGAGTAAGCATCTTCCACTATTTTTAATGGTTGGCGTAGTTGGGTTGCTATTTGGCTGTGGTACAACAAAAGAAGTTGTTGATAAGCATTATGATGAAAACGCATCTAGGCTTAAGCGTGGCGCTGATGGGATTATTACGACTAATGTTGCTAGTGATGGTGTAGCGGTACATCGTTTGCAAGGTGCATGGTTAGGTATGCGTTCCACTCCTTTGCAAGCTGATACTTCTTTGCCGCAAATTTTTAGGCGTCAAGTTTCATTGCGTTTCCCTGGGCGCGTTAATATTGCTACGATTGCAGAGCGGCTTACGAAAGTAACTGGTATTCCAGTAAGCGTCAAACCTGATGTGCTGATGCCTGCTACTGCTTTTGTAAAAGGTGGGGCGTCTGTTTCGGTTACTGCTAATTCAGCAAATCCTAATGCGTCTTCAGATAAATCTGCGTACCAAGGCTTGTCTTATGGTTTATCCAGTGCATCTGTGGAAAATAATGCGACTGAATTTGAAATGAATTTTGAAGGTCCGTTAGCTGGTTATTTGGATTTGCTTTCTGCAAAGGCTGGTATTTCATGGGAGTATCGTGAAGGTGTTATTTCGTTGCATCGTCTAGTGACGAAAATTTTCTTGTTAAAAGCTATACCTGGATCTTCGTCTTTCGATTCTTCTTTGGGTAGGACGTCCACTGCATCTGCTGGTTCTGGGCAAACAACGGCAGGCTTTAATTCCACTTCGAATATTACGATGGTGTCAAAGTTTAGTGTGTGGACGTCGCTTGAATCATCAATTAAGTCGATTATGTCATCTTCTGGTAAGTTGGCGATGTCAGAGGCTACCGGTAGTATTACGATTACTGATACGCGTGATGTCGTGGAACAAGTCGGCCGCCTTATAGATCAAGAGAATGCTATGTTGACGCGTCAGATTGCGATGCGTGTTGAGGTCTTGTCTGTCAAGCTCAATACCGGTAATGAACATGGTATTGATTGGACAAGTGTATTTGCGCAGCTGTCTGGTAATTTTAAGATGACATTTAATTCTCCCATTTCGACGGTGTCAGGTAATGCCGCAAATTTTGGTGTTTCTGTTTTGTCTCCTGTTACTGGGACGACGGGGAGTGAAACTCAACAACGTTTTGGTGGATCTCAAGCTTTATTTAAAGCATTAAATACTTATGGTCGTGTCAGTGTTGTTACCACAGCCAATGCCTTAACTTTGAACCGTCAACCTGTTCCTGTCGCAATTACGAACCAAACGAGTTATCTTGCTGAAGTGACCCCTTCAACTGGAGGAGGCGTTGGGACAGTAGGTGGAACACCAGGCTTGAGATCAGGAGTTGTAACGACGGGATTTTTGCTCAATTTACTACCCACCGTCCTTGATAGTAGCAGTATATTGCTGCAGTTTTCTGTGGGTATTTCTGAATTGAATAAGTTGGTCACTGTTTCGTCTGGCGTTGGGTCTTCACAGCAGAGTATACAAACACCCGAAATTTCTGGAACTGAGTTTTTGCAAAGAGTTGCTATGCGTCCTGGTGAAACGTTGGTGTTGTCAGGTTATGAGCGTGCGGTTGGGCAGTATGACCGTCGAGCATTGACAGAAGGTGCTCCTATTGGTTTGGGTGGATCCTTGACAGGTGTGAATAATCGTGAAGCGGTAATTATCTTGGTTACGCCTGTTTTGTCAAACAGCGCAACTTAATTGCGGATTATTGGGTTATGCCAGCAAATATTTCTAATGTCGATGGAAAACAAGTTATTTTTGGCTTGGACTGGGTTGCATTGTCAGGTGAATTGAAAGAGCGTAAAGAAGTAAAGGCTCTAGCGCAGGAGAATGCGGCCTTATATCAAGTGCGTCATAAGGGTGAGGATACCGTTGTGTATGGTTTCTTATCTCGGGACGCTTTGTCAGCAGAAATAAAGAAAGCAAATTTGGTATCTGCGGCTGTTTTGTTGGCCACTACGGAACAAGTTGCTACTAATGCGATTTTTATTGAAGTTGAGGCTCAAAATGCAAAGCTAGCCATTTTGGAGAATGGTGTGCCTTCTCCTGGAGGGGATTTTTATGGTAGTGTGCACGAGGCAGAGGAAATAATACGTCGAATTCAAAATGATGCTTATGAGCCGTTCACGTTTTATGGCAATTATTCTGAGGTGTATAGCAATACCATCCCTTTGTCACTAGCCGATTTATTGCATAATGGTGACGTGGCAGCGTCTACCCTAGTGGAAATCAAAGGGGATGCCGTTAAGTGGTTGGGTGGGCTGGCATTGTTGATGTTATTTCTTTGTATATATTTTTTTTATAATAGTCACCAGAAAGAACAGCAGAAGATTGCGGCATTGAAATTGTCCAAAAAAAATGATGTGGTGGTAAGCCCAGAAAAGTTGTATGCTGAGTCGTTGAAAATTGCTGCTTCGGATGCTGGAATTCCTTCTAGTAAGGCAGCGAGCATTCTAGTTGAATCTTGGGCAAAGCAAGAAACAGTTCTTGCTGGTTGGAAATTGGTTGAGATTGATTGTTTGCCACAGTCATGTTCATATTTGTGGCACATAAATGGCGGCAATAATAAAACTTTATATGACGCGTTGCCGGGTGTTTCGTTGCTGTATAGCTTGGACGGAAGGTCTGTCGCTTACACCAAAAATATTAATGCGCAATATACTGGTCTCGATGTCAATAAACTACCGACCTTTAATGAGTTTCAAATTACTACGGCTGCATTTATCCAAGGTTTGAGGTCTATTGGTATACAAGTTTCAATAGGCCAATTGTCTGTTTTTGGTGCAAGTCCTGATATTAAATTGTCTGACATTAAATCACCAGTACGTTTTGGGACGTTAAATGTTAGTGGGGATCTTTCTTTTCTAAATGAAATTTTCTCGCGCTTTCCGGATAATCTTACTTTTCGTCATCTTAATATTCAAATTCAAGATGAACGGCCAACATTTCGTTTAGAAGGAAATTATTATGTCAAAAATTGATCGCATTTTATTATTCTTGGCATGCCTATTTTGTTGTGTTACGACACGTGCTGCTACGATAGATGAGCTTATTACGCAACAGCGTGAAGCGGCGAATGCTGCTGCTCTTAAAAAGATGAGTGAATCGAGAGTAGGTGCAACGGCTCCTTTGCCTGGGATTGTTGATGTTGCTAACGTTCCTGTTATGCCTAATGTTTCTTCTGTGAGTGCTGCTCGTCTAGAAAATAACAAGATTGACGATTTGCGTTTAGTTGCTGTTTATGGTCTTGAGCGTAGTTTGACTGCGGATGTATATTACAACGGTGCTGTTTTTTCGGTGACTCAAGGTGGAGAGACAGTTGATGGTTGGCGTGTGCAAGCTATTACTTCCTCGCGTGTTATTCTTCAGCAGTTAATAGGTGCCAAGAAAAAAATCAAGAAGACTCATGTGCTGTATTTATCTGATCCGACTATCAATATGACAACGCCAAATGCTCAAGACGTGAATGGTTCTGTAGTGCGTGGAGGTATTCCGCCAATTCGAAATGTGACCCAGAAGTAATATGTTTAATATTCTTATGTGATACACGAAATGTAGAACTCATGAAATTTTTCTTGATGCTTTTTTGTTGTATAAGAATATATTAAATGCTTGAATTTTTGAAAAAAAAACAGAAGCCAGCGTTGACTGTGTCGCAGCATGTTTCTGTTTATAAATCAGAATTTGGTACTTCTCAAGCGCACTCTGATGATAGTCAATTAACTCGCCAAGAAGACGGTATTGTCGCTACGGCAGGCTTGCATGGGGATGATGGTAAGCCTGTTGAGCCGAAATTGATGAGAGTGTATTCGGTTGCGGATTTGCCTGAATATAAAACAATACTGACTGGTAAAGACGGTAAATTCGAGCTTGCTGTAGAGAAACAGGAGGTATGTGTAGCGATTGGTTTAGAATCTAAAGCTGTGTGGATATTAGTGACAGCTGAGTTTTATGCCAATTCCCGTATTTTTGTTATGGGTTTGCGCGAACGTATGCGCAAAGCTGAACTTATAACAGAAAAAGTTGTTTTTGCAGAAGAAGAGTTAATTGCTGCTATTTACGATTCTGCCTCCAGATTGCGTGTTAGTGCTGCATTCGAAGAGGTGATGACGGAAGAAGGTATCGTATTTGATCAAATCGTACGTTATGGCTTAGAACATCGTGCATCTGATATTCATATTGAGGTACGTGGACAACAAGGTTTAGTGCGCTATCGCATTAATGGTGACTTGGAGCAAATGCACAACGAAAATCGTGGTATTTACGTAATGGAGCAGTTGCGCGATACCGTGGGTTATGCTTACAACAAGCTGCAGAGTGAGCGTACTGGTTCTCACTCCAATTTTAATCCAGAAGCTTATCAATCTTGCATGATTCCTTATAAGGTTGGTAATGCAAAAATGAATTTGCGTTATCAGTCCACTAGGGCTTGGGGTGGATTTGATGTTGTTTTGCGATATTTGCATCAATACGAAAACACAGATACAAAGGAATTTTGTCAGCTTGGTTATAGCGAAGATCAGGCACGTATGTTGGATATTGCGTCGCGTACCCGAACAGGTTTGGTCATGGTTGCTGGTGTTACTGGTTCTGGTAAATCGACAACACTTAAAACGATTATTGAAAATATTCCCGATCGTGAGCATTTGAAAATATTCACTATCGAGGATCCTGTTGAGTATGCAATTCCGAGTGTGACGCAAGTTTCTTTGCAGCGTACGTTTTCGGCAGATTCAGAAAAAATGCCGTATCGAGAAATACAGGCAGTGTTAATGCGTTGTGATCCAGATACTGTTATGGTTGGTGAAATACGTGATCTTGAATCTGGTGAGACTGCTCAGACATTAATTGAAACAGGTCATCAAGTAATGGCGACTGTGCATGCTAATTCGATTTTTGGTGTTTTTCCGCGCTTACTGGCGCCTAACATTGGTTTTTCGGTAAACACCTTAACCGCACCGCAATTTTGGTCGTTAATTATTTATCAAGCATTGGTTCCTGTTTTATGCAAATTCTGTAGAATTCCTGCGGAAGAAGTGATTGCCGAAAAATTAAAGTTGATTCGTACTCGCTTTTTAATTTCGACTGATGGTATGTATGTCAAGAACCCGAGTGGTTGCGAGAGTTGCAATGGGCGTGGAACAACGGGAGTGAGCGTAGTAGCAGAAATGATGCAACCAACTCGTATGGAGTTGCGTTATATCCGTGAGAATAGTGAATTTGAGGCTGAGAAGCTTTGGCGTAATCGCAGTGATAAGCAATTTGATACTCCTAGAATGGAGGGGAAGACAGTGTTTGAACACGCATTATATAAAGCGTATCTCGGTGAAATAGACCCGCGTGTAGTTGAGCGTTTTGAGACTTTTGAACGTTTTGAAATTATTTAATCATGGATATCAATTTTGATGCTCTTGAGAATTATCTTGCCGTTAAAACTTTTCGTGGGATGCGGGAGCAGTTTTATGAAGATCTTGCCGAGGCCGTGAGTGATAGCGAACCCATTGCAAAATTTATAGAGGTACGCAGAGCTAGGGCGCTCAAGCAAAAAGACTCTCTCGCTGTTTTATATGCGACATGGCTGAAGAGAATGAATAAGCGTGGTGGTAAGTTGTCTTATGTGTTAAAGGGAACAGTGCCTGAAAGCGATATTTTTGTTTTGTCGGCAATAGAAGATAAGGGTGATTTGGCTGAAGGTTTGCGTTTTTTGGCAAAAACTATTAGAGATCAGCGTGGGATGACTGCGGCTTTAATAGGTGCCATCGTCATGCCTATTATTGTATCTGTTGTAATGGTCGGTTTTATGGTGGTTTTGGCACTATTTGTTGTGCCTGTTTTTGTGGAAATTGCACCTGTCGAAAAATGGAATGGTATAGGAAAGGTGTTGTATTCAGTGTCTTATGCAATTACACATTACGGTATGTTAATGTTAGCTGGGGGCGTTGCTTTGATTGCTGGTTTCATATGGACGTTGTCTAATTGGACTGGGGCGGGGCGTGCAATAGTAGATAAGCATCTTCCTTATAGTGTTTATCGTGATTACCATGGTGCTTTGTTTTTAGTTGCGTTGGCGGTAATGATGCATTCTGGTGATACTTTGATGCGAGCGTTGGAGGTGTTAAAGGCGCGTAGTACACCTTGGTTGCGTTGGCATATCGTTCGTATTATTCGGAATGTTGATAGGATGGCGGGTAATTATGGCGAGTCTTTTGCTACTGGTGTTTTTTCACAGCAGCTTACAAATCGTATTGTTGATTACAGTCGCCGCTCTAGTGAGCTTGATAAAGTTATTTCTCGCATCGGTATTGATGGTATTGAAAGAGTGCGTAAGGACGTTGAGAGTGGTGCAAAATTAATGAATTCAATTTTAATTGCTGTTTTAGGCGCACTATTGGCGTTTATGCTGGTAGGGACGATATTGACTGCGCAGGGGTTAAGTGACTCGCTAAAAAAAGAAGTTAGTATGCAAAAAATAAAATAGGTGAATATAAGTCTTGTTGATTTGTGTCTTGTCGTAATAGAATAAGTTACATTGTAGAAATTAGAGGTTGAAAATGTGCGCTAATCCCGTCAATTCTGGAAAAAAGAATACTCCGTTGACTCACGGCAAGATGCCTATGATTTCCGGTTTTTCTCAACTAGGTTTTGGTATTATTGAGATTGGTATCGTTTTGGTAATTGTCAGTATGTTGTTGGCAGTCACGCTTGGTTATGTTCGTGGTGTGCTTGCTGATAATCGTGCTAATG
>CAZMPS010000085.1:0-6971 GCA_964568305.1 uncultured Burkholderiaceae bacterium | reverse complement strand
TTTGATTTTTAATGGCGTGAAATTTCAGAAAATGCATAAATCAGCACTTCCTTAGAACCGTCATCCCCGACTAAACCAGCAAGAACGACGGAACCTAATGGACAATCTCGGATAAAAATTAATATGCCTACTACCTCTTCAAACACAGCTGCAACTACCACAATTTTTGCCTGGAAAGGCAAAGACCAAATGGGCAAAATTGTCCGTGGAGAATTACACGCAGCGGGCAAAACGATGGCGACAATTACCTTGCGACGTCAAGGGATTGTGGTGACCAAAATCAAAAAGAAACCAGCTGATAGCGGCAAAAAAATCAGCGACAAAGACATCACCCTTTTCACCCGACAGTTAGCGACGATATTAAAAGCCGGGGTGTCGCTGTTGCAATCATTTGACATAATCGCTAAAGGTCACACCAATCCTGCCGCCGCCAAACTGATCAACGACATCCGCGCCAGTGTAGAAATGGGTAGTAGCTTGAGTCGGTCTTTCAGCAAATTTCCTGCCCACTTTGACCCCTTGTTTTGTAATTTGATCCATGCCGGGGAACAGGCTGGGATTTTGGAAGACTTATTGATGCGATTGGCGATTTACAAAGAAAAAACCCTGGCGATGAAAAGAAAAATCAAGTCAGCTTTGTTTTATCCCATTTCTATTATGGCCGTCGCCCTTGTCGTCACCGTTGCGATCATGATCTGGGTCGTGCCCTCCTTTAAAGACGTGTTTAAAAGCTTTGGCGTGACACTACCAACGCCGACTTTATACATCATCGCTATTTCCGATTTTTTTGTTCAATACTGCTATATTCTTTTCACCGTGATTTTTGCTGGTTTATATGGTGCTTTACAGGCCTGGAAACGCTCAGTCAAGATGCAACGATACATGGACATAATCGTATTAGAAATCCCTGTTTTTGGTGCAGTTATCCGAAAAGCGGTTATTTCTCGCTGGGCCAGAACCTTGGCCACCATGTTTACCGCTGGGGTTCCATTAGTGGAATCGTTGGAATCGGTAGCTGGTGCAGCTGGGAATGCTCTGTATTTTGAAGCTACAAGAAAAATTCAGTCTGAGATTCATTCCGGTACCAGCCTGACAACAGCCATACAAAATACAGCTATTTTTCCCAATATGACCACGCAAATGATTGCCATCGGTGAAGAATCTGGATCACTTGATCATATGTTGAATAAAATCGCTGATTTTTATGAAGAAGAAGTCGACCAAGCTATCGCTTCGCTTTCAACACTCATGGAACCCGTCATTATGGTCATTTTGGGTTTACTGATTGGCGGTTTGGTGATTGCCATGTATCTTCCCATCTTTAAATTAGGAGCATTAATGTGATGCATGATATTTTTTTCCTGGCACCAGCCCACCATCTCTCCATGACACTACTGGCTGGGCTAGTAGGAATCGTCATCGGCAGTTTCCTGAACGTCGTGATTTATCGCATCCCACAAATGATGCAACGCGAATCCGATAATTATGTTGCACAAGAAAATGGCCAGCCTTTACCGCATCAAACTTCCTACAACTTAATCATTCCACGCTCGGCCTGCCCGCATTGTCAACATCGCATTACTGCATTGGAAAACATCCCCGTTATCAGCTATTTATTGCTGGGCGGAAAATGTTCTCAATGCAAGACACCCATCAGCGTGCGCTATCCCATCGTCGAGTTATTAAGCGGCGCTTTATCCGCATTTTTAATTTGGCATTTCGGCGCTGGCCTAATGGGATTTTCCACTTGTATATATGCCTATTTACTCATTGCCATGACTCTTATCGATGCTGACACGCAATTGTTACCGGATGATTTGACCTACCCGTTATTATGGCTTGGATTGCTGGTCAATCTAAATGGCACCTTTGTTCCTTTATCCGAAGCTGTCATTGGCGCAATGGCCGGTTACCTAGGATTGTGGAGTATCTATTGGATTTTTAAGTTAACAACAGGTAAAGAAGGCATGGGTTATGGCGACTTCAAATTACTCGCTGCTCTAGGCGCCTGGCTAGGTTGGACGATGTTGCCTACCATTGTTTTGCTATCTTCTTTGGTAGGTGCGGTCGTTGGTATTTCACTCATCATTTTTACCAATCGTCGCCGTGATCAAACGATGCCTTTTGGCCCTTATTTAGCCGGCGCGGGAATGATCACTTTGCTTTATGGCAAATCGATCGGGCAGTGGATTTTTAGGTTGACGATATAAGAAATCATCAAAAAACGATTACAAATAATGAGCACATCATTCGTCAATAAATTTTGCGTAGGCTTAACCGGTGGCATCGGCTGCGGCAAAACCACGATCGCCAATCTGTTTGCAGAGCGAGGCGTGAGCATCGTTGATACGGATTGCATTGCACATCAGCTGACTGCAGCAAAAGGTTTTGCCATTCCCGCAATACGAGAGCAATTTGGCGCTGATTTTTTAACCACGGCTGGCGCCATGGATAGAACAAAAATGCGAGAGCATGTTTTTGCCCATCCAGCAGAAAAAAAACGACTGGAAGCTATTCTGCATCCTATGATCCAACAAGAAAGTCTACGCCTGGCAAGGCAATCCAAAGGGGATTACGTAATTTTTGTGGTACCACTGCTGCTTGAATCCCATACTTTCCAGCAATATGTCTCACGCATTCTGGTCATTGATTGTTCCGAAGAACAGCAAATCCAACGCGTGATGAAAAGGAACCAATGGAGTGAACAACAAGTACGCACTATCATGCAAACGCAAGTCTCACGAGAAGTGCGCTTAGCCGCCGCCGACGATATCATCACGAACGAAAATGACACACGTACCAATGATCCAAGATTGTTACAACAAGTATCGCAATTGCACACCACATATATGGCGTTGGCAAAACATGACACAAACATGAGAACATCCGCTTAGCGTTTATAATGCTGATATTGTTTTTAACTGAGATTTTTCATTAGACCTGACTCATTAAACCTGATTCATTAAACCCGCCGGAACGACCAGGTAGAATTGAGGCTAATGGATACTCCTCGTTTAATAAATAGCAAGCATCAATACCAATATCATTTGCTATTTTTTATTACTTCGTTCAGAGTCATAAACTTCTTTGTCAGGCGCATTTTTTAAGGGATGTCATTTTGATTGTTTACGAATACCCCTTTAACGAGCGTATCCGCACCTTGTTGAGGCTGGAAGACTTGTGCCAAAAGTTCAAATTCTTTCTGCATCAAGAACATCCGCTACAACATCATGTCGCCCTTTCCACCATTTTTGAAATTCTCGAAGTGGCGGGACGCGCCGACCTCAAATCCGATTTGCTGCAAGAGTTGGAAAGACAAAAACAAACTTTGCTAAGTTTCACTTCAAATCCAAATGTGGAAACGCAAAAACTGGAAGCGATTCTGATCGAGTTGGAGCGTGTCAGCACAGCTTTAATCGCTTCACAAGGTAAAACAGGTCAAAACGTGCGTGACAACGAATGGCTAATGAGCATTCGTGGCCGCACCATTATTCCAGGTGGTGCATGCGAATTTGATTTGCCGTCTTATTACGCGTGGCAACAACGTAGCGCGCAACAACGTTTTGCCGACATCGTGGGTTGGTTTGCGCCGCTGGCACCTTTATGTGATGCGCTTTGCCTGGTGTTGCGCCTGTTGCGTGATTCTGGCTCTGCTGTTAAAACCATTGCACACGCTGGTAATTATCAGCAAATGTTACAAGGCAGGATATACCAAATGCTGCGCTTGACGCTTAACCTAAATCAAGAAGCGATACCGGAAATTTCCGCCAACAAATATATGTTGTGGGTGCGTTTCACCTCTCAAGATGGCGACATGAAACCAAGACCGTTTGATGAAGACGTACCATTCACGCTAACGCTTTGTAATTTTTAAGTTATTTCTTAATATTTCTCAATCTTATGGCTGTAACCGTTGACTGCCCAACTTGTGGCGAAAAAGTTGAGTGGGTAGAAAAGAATACGTTTCGCCCTTTCTGCTCCCTCCGTTGTAAACACAACGATTTGAGTGCCTGGGCCACCGAGCAATACGTCATTCCAGTTACTGCTACAGCAGATGAACTAGATGAGAGTGAGGCAAACCATCACAACTTATCTTCCAAATAAACATGCAGGCATCTCCTCTTTCTAACGATGTTGTAAAACATCGCCCCATCCTTGCCCTACCAGATCAACTTATTTCCCAAATCGCCGCTGGCGAAGTCGTAGAACGCCCGTCCGCCGTCGTCAAAGAATTGCTTGAAAATGCATTAGATTCAGGCGCGACCAACATCACGGTGCGATTGGAACAAGGCGGCATCAAACGCATCGTCATTAGCGACAATGGGCGTGGCATCGAAGCAGAACAATTGCCTTTAGCACTAGCGCGTCATGCCACTTCTAAAATCGCCTCTTTAAGCGATCTGGAAAACGTCACAACCATGGGTTTTCGAGGCGAAGCGTTGGCATCCATCGCATCGGTATCGCAATTGACGCTGACTTCGCGTACGGCAGATGCGGCGCACGCATGGGAAATTTCTGGCAACCTGGAAATCTCCCCTTCCTCCGGTGCACCCGGCACCACGGTTGATGTACAAAACCTGTACATCAACACACCAGCGCGACGTAAGTTTCTTAAATCAGAGCAAACTGAATTTGCTCATTGTGCGGAAGTGGTACGTCGAATTGCGTTGGCGCGGCCAGATATTTCTTTTTCTTTATCGCATAACGGCAAAACCGTCGATCACTGGAATAGTGGCAACATCGCCAAACGCTGCGCGCACATTCTGGGCGACAATTTCTCCCAAGCACAATTGGCACTAGATGAAAGTGCAGGTTCTTTACGTTTGCACGGTTTCATTGGCTTACCAACTGCCTCCAAAGCACGAGCAGATGCGCAGTATTTTTATGTCAATGGCCGCTTCGTACGTGACAAACTTTTAACGCACGCGATGCGAGCTGCGTATCAGGATGTACTACATGGCGACCGTTATCCTTCCTATGTGTTGGCGCTGGATTTAGAACCCGCGCTAGTCGATGTCAACGTCCATCCATCAAAAACGGAAGTGCGTTTTCGTGATAGTCGGGCGATTCATCAATTTGTATTTCATGCCGTGCAACGTACCTTGGCACAAACTTCTGCCACCACAAGTAACTCAGTACCGGCACCACAGCCACATTCTTCAAACGCCATGCCATGGCTGCGACAAGCGCAGCAAACCTCTTTTTCCACGCAAGCGCCTTATCAGCACACTATCAATCCTCAACATATTGGGGTGGCGCAAAGCATGGCCAATTATGGTGCGTTGTATGCGGATGAGAACGCTGCGATTCGTCCCAGTCCTGCACCTACATTGCCAGTATCCGCTACTGGGTCAATCCAACCAATGCAGCCAATACAATCAATACAGCAAGCGCAAGATGAATACCCTCTAGGTTTCGCCTTGGCACAACTGCATGGCATCTTCGTCTTAGCGCAAAACAGCAAGGGCTTGGTACTCATCGATATGCATGCCGCGCATGAACGTATTTTGTATGAGCAATTGAAAGAGGCTTTTAATCAGCAAGCTGAAGATCGTGATTCTGACCAAGATCAATCCGCCAAAGAATTGTCGATTCCCATCCAAACGCTGCTGATCCCTTATACGTTCTCCGCCGACCTCTTAGAAGTTGCCACTGTCCAAGAAAATCAGCAAACCCTGTTCTCACTTGGTTTTGACATGACCGTGCTTTCGCCAACCATGCTGGCGGTACGTGCTATACCAGCCTTATTGAAAAATGCCGATATCCAGGCCTTGGCACAAGATGTATTGCGTGACATCCGAGAATTTGGCGGTTCGCGCAGCCTGATTGAACATCGCAACGAATTGTTAGGCACACTCGCCTGCCACACTGCCGTACGCGCCAACCGCATACTCAGTATCATGGAAATGAATGCCCTGCTGCGTCAAATGGAACTCACCGAACGCTCCGATCAATGCAATCACGGACGCCCAACCTGGGTGCAATTGAATCGCGCTGATCTCGACAAGCTGTTTTTACGCGGTCAATAAACTCTGCTATGAAACGCCCACTCGCCGTCGCCATCATGGGGCCCACCGCCTCAGGAAAAACCGCCGCCGCGCTGGAAATCGCACGTCATATTCCGGCAGAAATCATTTCCGTTGATTCTGCTCTAGTTTATCGTGGCATGGACGTTGGCACTGCCAAACCCAGTTTGGCAGAACGCAGTGCCGTACCACATCATTTGATCGACATTATCGAACCCACTGACGCCTATTCAGTCATGCAATTTCGCCAGGATACGATCCGTTTAGTCGATGAAATCACCGCACGCGGCAAGCTTGCGCTGTTGGTGGGCGGCACCATGATGTATTTCAAAGGATTAACCCAAGGATTGGATGCTTTACCCGCAGCTGATATGGCGATCCGCGCAAGGTTGGATGCGGAGGCTGCCAAGATTGGTATTCCCGGTTTACACGCGAGACTGGCAACACTCGACCCTATTACCGCCGCGCGCTTGGCACCCAACGACTCGCAACGTATACAACGAGCACTGGAAATCATTGAAATTACCCAACAGCCAATGTCTGAATTGTTAACGTTAGCAACATCAACGCAGCAAACAAACTTGCCATTCGACTTATTATCATTTTCCCTGGAACCCTCCGACCGCCTCGCCCTACACACCCGCATTGCCGCTCGCTTTGATGCCATGCTGCAAGAAAACACGTCACGCCCCAACTTGATTCAAGAAGTACAAACACTGCGTGCCCGTGGCGACTTGCATCCCAACATGCCATCCATGCGCTGCGTGGGTTATCGACAGACATGGGAATACTTAGATGGTATGTATGACCACGCCAGCCTACGTGAAAAAGGCATCATCGCCACCCGCCAACTCGCCAAACGTCAACTCACTTGGCTACGCGCCATGCCAGACAAAACCGTGATCGATTGTTTAGCTCCTGAACCAGCCACCGTGATGTTAAGTT
>CAZMPS010000084.1:5258-7005 GCA_964568305.1 uncultured Burkholderiaceae bacterium | reverse complement strand
CACGGTGGAAGACACGGTGGAAGACACGGTGGAAGACACGGTGGAAGACACGGTGAAAGACACGGTGAAAGACACGGTGAAAGACACGGTGAAAGACCGAGTAGGAGGGCCATCGGTAGCTACAGATGTTTCAGCACAAAATTCAAATGTTGCATTAACAATAACATACCAGCAATTGTACTGGGCAGCTGGTTTTCTGGCGCTGTTTGCAGTTGGAGTAGGGATGTACCCTAGTTTGGCGCAAGCTTGGGCAAATCATTTTGATGCAAGTACGACTTTGCTTGATAGTGACGCTACGGTTGCAGAAAAGTCTTCATATAAGGATGTAGATCATGTAGATGCGTTCGAAGATGACGCTGTAAATAATGGGGCAGGTGGATTGGGAGATAACGTTGTATATGAGCTGGTTCGGGTTGCAAGTGAGTCGGTGAGTAAGGCTGTAGATCTGATCTCAGATGACTCTGTAAACAAGGGTGCATTGGAGTGGGGCACAGCTAATAATTCCATATGAAGTGTTAAATAGCCATTAAGTAAGTCGCTCATTAAAAAGGGTTAGCTGCTGAAAAGCGCTAACCCTTTTCTATTATCGGATCTAAAGCGTTATCTATAAGAAAACGCTATTTTTTGCCCATCTTCGTTATTAAAAGTGGAAAGCATGTTTGATGCTTTTGCCAACGCTTTTGGCGGTACTGGAGACACTACTTGCCGCTTTGTTGGCTGCATCTGCGGCTGCTTTTGCTGCTGCATCGGCCGCTGCTTGGGCATCTGCGGCTGCTTTGGCGGCGGCTTCAGCTGCTGCCGCTGCGATTGCGCTAGGATTTTCAAATGCTGTCGTCGCAACCTTAGCAAAATTTTGCGCATTTTTGCTAACTTCTGATGTCACCAAAGTGGTTGCCTGTGAGGTTGCATGGGCAATTGAATCCGCTGCTGTAGTGAGTTCTTGTTGTGCTTTATCAGCAGTTGCTTTCATGGTGTTATACGTTGTCTGTGCTGCCAGCACAGTTTGTTGGGCAGCACGCTTTGCTTGCCGTGTTTGTTTGAGTGCATTGTAAGCGCTGCGTAGGTCGTTGTAAGATTGACCATAGTTGACGCCGACTCCGAGGTCTAAATCAAGACCAACACCAGCCGCTAAATCACCGGTTAATTCCAAATTCAGTACGCCATGACTAGTTGTCGCACCGATGGTTCCACCTGCGCCGACTACGCCAACAGAAGCGCCGGCTCCAGTTGTCGTTGATCCATATCGCATATTTTGCGTTACTGACCCAGATGCACTCACGCCACTTCCATAGGTGCCTTCAGCACCTGCGGCTACTCCATTTTTGTTGGCCTGTATATTTGCACTACCTTGACTACCACTCATGACAACGACTTGGCCATTGGCATCGACGCCAAAGCCCTGCACGTTTGCACTGGCGTCAGCAGTCATGGTGATAAATACGCCATCTTGGCTAGAAACAGAGGCCTGAAGACCATTTTGATTGGCTTGCAGGTTGGCATCCATCATCGCGCCAGCAAATGTTTCTAATGTTACTGAAGCACCAAGTGTGGATCCCCCAGGACCATTCAATTGACCTTGTACCGAGACGACGGCATCTACACAGTCTCTGAAACTCACTTCGGTATCAATACTGGTACTCGTAACAGTTGCACTGGCAGATCCGCCAACACCAGCGGATACACTTGCACTGGCACCACCGCTTGCTGCTTGAGTACCACTTGTTGTGCTAGTTGATGTTTGTGTGCC
>CAZMPS010000084.1:0-5248 GCA_964568305.1 uncultured Burkholderiaceae bacterium | reverse complement strand
GAAGTGGTGACGAGGGCGATAAAGCAGCCCCAGAACAGCATTTTGTTGTGCTTGCGGTAAAGGAGCTTTGTAATTCGCGCTATGTTTAGTGTTGCTACCCGCTGGTGTGGAAGTGACTGTTGGTGGGCTTAATGTGGCACCACTGCTACTCGGCAGACCTGATACGCGTTTTAGGCCAGCAGAGGCAATTTCAAAAGCATTCCGGATTAATAGTTGGTTATGCGCATGTATTTTAGCTAGGGTATCTTTTTGTTGTTTGACATCAGCATTAACTGCATCGTTGTTACGAGCGGTGGCTGAGTTTAAGTCTTGTTGCGCATTGGCAAAATTATATTTGGCGGTGTTTGAGCTGGTCACCAAACTGTTATATTGATTTTTTTGTGTTTGTATTTGTGACAATGTTGTTGTGACGTTGGATGGCATGGTGGTATTGGTTTGCCATGTCGTGACCCAATTGTTGTTTTGCATTGTTTGATAAAGCAAATTGCCATCATTGGTGAGAATTAACTTGGTAGTTGGAACTTGGCTGGTTGGTGTGGTTGAGCTGCTTGGTTTTGATAGAAACACAGCAGAAGTTTTGCTACCTTCCCATAAACCCAATCCATCTTTTGTCATCCCAAAATACGCAGCCTTGTCTTGCATGTTCACGCCCCAGATGACGTGACCAAGAAAATCATAGATGCCCAAATATCCTTGGCTGAAATACAAGAAATACAAACCATTATCAGAAGTCAAAATAGCTTGTGATGCGGAGGCATTGCCAGCGATATTGGCAAACCATTGATCATTGTGTTCGCTGTATTGAATACTACTAGCTGCTAATGCAGTGATGCTGTAAAGAGAACCGATGGTGCCAATTGCTCCAATTGCGATGGCTAGTAATTTTTTTTTGAATAGTAATTTCATGATTGTTTTTCCCCGATATAGTCATTACTCAACACTAGTATTTTTAAATTTCCTATGAGAAATGTTTCACTATTGTAATGCTTAAATTAACAATAATGAAGTATAAAAAATAGGGCAGGTGATTAATCTGTCCTATTTTTCAACATGGCGTGATGTATTAACTAAAAACTACGTCCACTTTGAATACGCCTTAGCGTTGCAACCAAAGCATCCACATCCGCATGATTGTTGTAAAACGCTAGCGATGGTCGCACCGTGCTTTCCAACCCAAAACGCCGCAAAATCGGTTGCGCGCAATGGTGGCCAGAACGGACGGCGATGCCTTCTTTGCTCAACTCTCCACCAACTTCTGCCGTTGTAAATCCTTCCAGCACAAACGACAGAACACTTGCTTTGTCTGGTGCAGTGCCGATCAGGCGTAATCCTGGGATGGTTTTCAGCAAGCTGGTGGCATATTGCAGCAGCTGATGTTCGTATTGGTGAATATTGTCAATGCCGATTCGATGGACATAATCAATTGCCGCACCGAGGCCGATCGCATGGGCGATGTTGCCGGTACCGGCTTCAAAACGGGCGGGCGCTTGGTGGTATTCGGTCGTTCAAAACGCACATCCCTAATCATATTGCCGCCACCTCGCTAGGGTGGCATTTGATTCAGCAGTGCTTCTTTGCCGTACAACACGCCAATACCAGTAGGGCCGAATACTTTGTGGCCTGAGAAAACGTACCAATCGCAACCCAAATTTTGCATATTAGCCCGCAAGTGAGACACCGCTTGCGCACCATCTACCAGCACTTTGGCGCCGGCATTGTGTGCCATTTCTATGATTTTTTTCGCTGGTGTGATGTTCCAACCAGCTGATGATGATTTCATTCGGGGAAGCGGCATTCAGAAAGCCACGTACTTTTTCCCTAGCGCTTTCATAAGCATCGCTGGCACGGGCCGCTAATTCATGCGCGGCGCGGTGGATGTTGGAGTTTTCATGCTGATAGAAATATTGCAAACGATCTATTTAAGATTCCATTGCGTCTGAGGGGGGTATGTGTATTCATTCCTTTTCGCCGTTTTAAGATTGGCGTGCTTCGCACGAGGGGGGAGTACTGGATTCCGGACTAAAGCACTCGGGGATGACGGTTTTTAACGTATTTGGTGATAACTACTTCCCGTATTACCGTCATTCCAGCTAAGGCGGGAATCCAGTTCGTTCATTTAGCGTAGCGCTATTCTTACTTACCTGGTTGGTAAACCTGATCAAACACCCCACCATCAGCAAAATGTGTTTTTTGCGCTTTTGTCCAGTCACCCGCTACTTGAGCGATGGTAAATAACTTAATTTTTGGAAATTCTTTTGCATACTTCTTAGCCGTTTTTTCCAATGTTGGACGGTAGTAGTTTTTCGCAATCAACTCTTGTGCTTCTTCTGTGTATAAAAAGTCCAGATAAGCCTGCGCTACCTTACGGGTACCGCGTTTGTCCGCAACTTTGTCAACGATAGATACGGGTGGTTCAGCTAGGATGCTGGTAGATGGCGAAACGATTTCTACTTTTTCTGGGCCTAATTCTTTAATGGCGAGAAACGCTTCGTTTTCCCATGCGATCAACACGTCGCCAATACCGCGTTCAACGAAAGTTGTGGTCGCACCACGTGCACCGGAATCCAACACAGGCACATTTTTGTACAGTTTTTTGATGAACTCTTTGGCTGTTGCTTCAGTCGCACCAGGTTGTTTCAAGGCATAACCCCAAGCTGCCAAATGATTCCAGCGTGCGCCGCCAGATGTTTTTGGATTCGGTGTGATGACGGAAACACCAGGTTTGACCAGATCATTCCAATCTTTGATGCCTTTAGGATTGCCTTTGCGTACCAAAAAAACGATGGTGGAGGTGTAAGGCGAGCTGTTGTGCGCTAAGCGTTTTTGCCAGTCTTTGGCAATCAGATTGTGTTGGGCGATTGCGTCAATGTCATAGGCTAACGCTAAGGTCACCACGTCGGCTTCCAATCCATCGATTACAGCACGTCCTTGTTTGCCAGAGCCACCGTGTGATTGTTTGATTTGTACGTTATCACCGGTTTTGGCTTTCCAGTTTTTAGCAAAAGCAGCATTGACGTCTTGATAAAGTTCTCTGGTTGGATCGTAAGAAACATTGAGCAGTGTGGTATCGGCTGCAAATGCTGCAGGCAAGATTGCGCTGGTGATCAACACAGCAGCAAATAATGTTTTTTTGGATAAGTTCAATAACATAGGAATCTCCGTTTGATGAGGATGAAAAATAAAAATGACAATAAAAATTCATAAACGTGAGAATACGAGGCATTTTTCATAAACAGAACGAATGATTTCATTTTTTAATATATGTTTTGGTTATATTGAATGTGGTTCTAGTCCAAATTAGAGGTGATCTAATTCAATGAGCAGGTCTTGTTCTAGCGTAAAATTGCCGCAAAATTTTTGATAGAAAGGTATCAAGATGGATTGGAGTCATGAGTTATTGGCGAGCTTGTTGTGGTTAGGACAAGCGTTTGTGCTCAGTGTGATCGGCTTGAGTATTGCGGTCGTGCTGGTGGGGCGTTTTACAGAATGGGGCAGGCAATTTCGTCGCCTGACCTGGTCTTATTTTGATCCTGTACGCAGTAAGAAACCATTAATTGGATTGGCATTCATTATTTTTCTGACGTTGTTTTCAGTGCGGATGAACGTGCTTTTTTCGTTTTGGTACAACGGCTTTTATAGTGCTATGCAGAAATTAGATGCCAAAGCATTTTGGTTCATGCTGATGATTTTTAGTATTTTGGCAACGATACATGTGGTAAGAGCATTGCTGAATTACTACGTACGCCAGGCTTTTTTAATCGATTGGCGTGTTTGGTTAAGCAATAACTTGATGGATCGCTGGTTGGATAAGCAAGTGTATTACCGCAGTCAATATTTACCTGAAGACGCCGACAACCCGGATCAACGTATTCAGCAAGATGTGACGGCGTTTGTTACTAGCTCGTTGACGCTGTCTATGGGTTTGCTGGATGCGGTGGTGTCTTTGTTTGCGTTTAGCATCATTTTATGGGGTTTATCGGGCGCTTTGTCATTGTTAGGCGTGGAAATCCCGCGCGCGATGATTTTCCTGGTGTACATCTACGTCATCATCGCTACTGTTTTTGCTATCAAAGTCGGTCGACCATTGATCAATTTAAGTTTCTTGAGCGAAAAATTTAGCGCGGATTTTCGTTATGCCTTGATTCGTTTGCGGGAATATGGCGAAAGCATTGCTTTTTTTCGTGGCGAAGTGGTGGAACGTAGCAATTTGCTGAAACGCTTCGGCAATGTGATTGACAACATGTGGGATATCGTTTCTCGTTCGTTAAAATTCCAGGGCTTAAATTTGGTTGTCAGCCAAGCGGCGGTGGTTTTTCCATTTATTGTGCAAGCGCCGCGTTTGTTGAATAAGCAAATCACCTTGGGTGACATGATGCAAACAGCACAATCGTTTTGTCATGTTCAAGATGCCTTGTCTTTCTTCCGAACCTCGTACGATGATTTTGCCGGTTATCGCGCGGTGGTGAATCGTTTGACGGGTTTTTTAGACCTGATCGACGCAACAGAAAAGTTGCATGGAGCGAAAATAGAATATGCAAAAATGCAAAATGCAAATCAAGAAATCTTCGAAATACAAGGATTAACCGTAAGCCGGCCAGATAATATGGTGTTGGTACAGGATTTGACAATCACGCTGCCAGCCGCTTCTTCTCTTTTGATACGTGGTGCATCGGGAGTAGGCAAAACCACATTGCTACGTGCGATTGCTGGTTTGTGGCCTTATGTTGATGGCAAAGTGCGTTATCAAGAGAATCAAACTTCCTTGTTTCTACCGCAAAAACCCTATTTGCCATTGGGTTCGTTGCGTGCGGCTTTGTATTACCCTGCGATGCTCGATGAAATAAACGCAACAAACGATCAAGTGATGGAAATCTTAAAACAATGCCATTTGAGTCATTTGATAGCGCGTTTGGATGAGGAGAATGATTGGACACGCATATTGTCCCTGGGTGAGCAACAACGCTTGGCAATGGGCCGTGTGTTATTGCAGCAACCTCAAGTCGTGTTTTTGGATGAAGCCAGTTCTGCGATGGATGAAGGTTTGGAACATGCGATGTATCAATTACTACGTTCCTCATTGCCAGCGACAGTGCTGATTAGTGTTGGTCATCGCAGTAGTTTGTTTGAATTTCATACTCAGAAGCTGGAAATATTGGGGCAGGGCCAATGGCGATTATGCTCTATCTGAATGTTGAAAAATAATGAAATTCTTAAATTTATTGGGTGTATTCGGATAAAAAACGGCCGC
>CAZMPS010000083.1:0-7044 GCA_964568305.1 uncultured Burkholderiaceae bacterium | reverse complement strand
CCCTAGTTCTGTCTATTAGGCTATTAGGGAAGTACTAGGGGTTTTCTAGAGGGTCTGTAGAGGGTTACTAGAGAAGGCCAAGGCTAAGGCTCTGCAAGCAGTTACAGGCTAAGCCTTGGCTGAAGGCAGAAGGCTTTGCGGATCAATGGGATAGTGCAGATGGTTAAGGCTTGGGCTTAAGCAAAGCCTTGCAAAGCCTTGCAAAGCCTTGCTGATTATCGGCTGGCAAGGCCAAAAGCCGCAGGCTAGACTTAAGTCTTTGGCTAAGCCAGAGGCAAGGCCTTGGGGCTTGGCACAAACCTTGCATCTACATCTTTCGTGCCGCTTCGCGTGGCGGGGCCGATCAAATTATCGTGATCGACGTTCGTGGAAAGTTTTCGGTTTGTTCGCCTCGCGTTCACTTGACGGACGTGGCGAGCCGTGGTAGGCTTTGCGAGTTCGGTCGGGCTGTGCGTAGCAGCATGAGCCAAAGGCTAAGCCAAAGGCTAAGGCTAAGCCGGAGACTAGTCAATCTCAGCAAAGGATTAATCCAAATGGCAACAGTTAACAAACGAATTGCAGATACCATTGCTAAAGGTAATGGGTATTACGAGGATGACTCTAGGGTTATCTGCATTGTTGAATATGATAATGCCTTTGGCGGGGTTGGCTATGGCCTTGAGTATGAAGGCCAGCTTGGCCTGTATTCGCCAAGCCCGTATGTCATAAACCCTAGGACCTATTGGAAAGCAGAGGACTAAGCCTATGACCAAACCCCAAACCCTCGACCTTACCTTGCCTTGGCTCTGCCTTGGCCTTGGCTTTGCCAATGCTTGGATTTGGTACGAATTGGCGATGCTCTTGCTTGAAGGCTAAGCTTCGCCACGGCTAAGGCTTTGGCTTGTTGCATACTTATCCTGTTGACACATACAGCTACCCGTGCTAGTGTTTCGATCATAGGCAATCACGCCCTTTCCGGAGGCCGACATGGCTCTTTCCTTCTCTAAGGTTCCCACGAATAACCCCGATCGTAAGGGCCAGCTTGCTGCGCGCAAGCAGTTCTTTGGTCAGTTTAGCCGCTTCGCGGTTGCGCCGGTCCATACTCGCTTCGATGCAATCGAATGGTTCGTGTGGGATGCCTCGCTTGCTAAGGACGGCGAGTTGGCGCCGGTCATCCGCCAAGCGGCGACTCTTGAGGAGGCCATTCGCGGCCTCCCCATGGACGACGATGGAGAGATCACGGCATGAGCATGTCTTATTGCATTGGCCTTAGCCGATTGGTCAAACTGAAAGGATTTGACAATGCTCACACGTCTTTACCTTGGCTTGCTATGGCTTGGCCTGTGGCCAGTCTTGGCGATCCTAGACCGCTTGGAGGAATAACCCTATGTCCACCTATCGCCACAATTGGCCACCTGCCAATCCCTTACCGCCTTCGGCCTATGGCCCAACACTAATCATTCGTTCGCCTCTCGGCGGCCTTCGCAGCATCCCTGCGGCTGACCTTGCCTATTGGCGACGCTATGGCTGGAAGCTTGCCACCTTAGCAGAAGTCAAAACCTATAAGGAACAGAAGGATCAAAGCAAATGACAAATCTCACACCTGCAAAGCGGCAATTGCATTGCTTGATGCTGAAGCGTGAAACTTCCTTGCGTCAGCGCCCCGAAATTTGAAATAAAATTTCAAAAATTCTTCTTGACTTTTCGCCGCTTTGCTGCTATAATGCTCAGGTCAAATCGAGAAAGGGACTTCTCTAATGGCACACCAACCTACCCAATTCCAAATCCCCTTCGACCAAATCAAACCCGGCATGGTTATCGTTGCTGGAAATGGTTTTGGCTGCCTCGCCTATGGCGACAATTGTATTGTCATGATTGATAATAAAGGCTTGCATGTTCATTGTCATAAAGGTAATCATTACCTGAATGATGTCGACGGTATGTTAAATAACTTCGCCTTACCTTTAGATTGAGGATTGCACACCCAAGGGCAAGCAGGGCTATGCCTAATGCTTCGCTTGCTTGCCCTTCAGCGTGCAATACCGCACGACGTGTCAGTCATAGACAGACCGGAGAGTAGGACGCTTAGTCGCCCTGTGACCTCTCTTAACGGCTTGTAGAGCTGACTTAACCCGGTGCAACGCACCAATAGAGGATGCAAACCTATGGCTATCCTGAATATCCCTATCTCCAAAGGCAAAGACTCGATTGAGATCGACACCGATCTGTTGCCAGAGGATGTCTTTGTGGCAATGCTTACCCTTGGTATCAAAACCCACCTCAACGGTGGCATGTCGAAGATCACCAAGGAAACCTATCCGGATGAGGAAGCTCTCAAGGTCGCCGCCATGGCCAAGGCTGCGGAACGCTTGGAGGATCTCAAATCCGGCAATCTCAAGGCTGCCAAGTCTAAGGCCAGTGGCAAGGTGCCTGCTGCTGTCATGACCGAAGCTCGCCGCATTGCCAAAAACATGGTCAAGGATGAAATCAAGCGTAGCGGTGGCAAGATCAGCCATTATGCTGCGAGTGAAATCACCAAGGCCGCCAATGCTTTGATCGATGCTGATCCCTCGATCATTGAAGCTGCCAAGCAGGCGATCGCTGCCCGCGAAGCTGCGCCGATTGCGATCAATCTTGCTTCGCTGATCCACGAAAGCCCGGAACTCGTGGCAAAGGCTGAAAAGCGTAAGGCTGAGGCCAAGGCCAATGCCCCGCTTTCCGCCAAGCAGGCTGGAAAGGTTGCTCCGCGTAAGAAAGCCACGGCTCAGGCGACGGCCTAAGCCTAACTTTGGGAGTTAGGCAGGTGCCTATAGGGCTTGCCTAACTCGCCATCCTTAGCTTTTGCTAAACCCTTTGCAAGCAATGCCCGCGCCTAGCCGGCCAGACAAGGGCAGGATTGCAAAGGGCCTTTAGGCCTCTTTCACACTGACTTTAACCCAAGGGAAAACAGACATGTCTAACTTCAACATCTCCGAACTTCTCGCTGCTGCAAAGCTTTTTCAGGATTTCTTTGCCGAGAATTCTGCAAAGGCTTGGACAAATGACGGCCTTGTCTCAGGTCTTGAGGCAATTGGCAAGCTCGAAATGGCTCAGGTTGAAATTGAACGGCTCAAGGCTGATCGAGATTCAGTCATTGCCGATCTCAATACAACTATTGCTTCTCAGGCCGAAACCATTTCCGAACTGCGAAGCCAGCTTGACCACATTCGCGGGCTTAATGATAATCAATCTCAGGTCATTGGCGATCTGCAAACCCGTTGCGAAACTCTCGAAGCCTCTGCCCGCAATCGCCAAGGCGAGATTGACATCCTTGAGCAAACCCGTGATGAACTGACCGCTCAGCTTAACGCGGTTCGAAGTGATCTTGCTGACGCAATGCGGCTTGGCGATAGCTATGCCAATGAAGTTAGTGTTCTTAAGGGGCGGATTGCTGAAATGACTATTGAATACAATGCCCTTGAAGAAAGCTATGATCGTTGCCTCAATGATCTTTTCAAAGCAAACGACGCCCTCGCGATCATCCGCAACGCCCTTGCTTCCTAAGCCTTAACCTTTTGGGCCGGTGCCTTAATCCGCACCGGCCCAAATCTTTGCCTAGCTTTGCTTATTAGAAAAAATTAGGGCTTGACTTTTCCTCAATTCTATGGTATAATGCTTGGATAAAATCGAATAAGGCCATGCCTTGCTAGGGGACTTCGATTTCATGCAAACATTCCTGCCACTTCCAGACTTCTACGAAAGCGCGGCTTGCCTAGACATCCGCAGGCTCGGCAAGCAGCGTGTGGAAGCTATGCAAATCCTCCACATCCTTGAAGGCCGCGGTCACGGCTGGACAAACCATCCAGCCGTAGGCATGTGGCGCGGTTACACGCAAGCCCTCTGCGCCTACGGCGTTGCCATTTGTGAAGAATGGCGAAGCCGTGGATGCTTTGACACGGCCATCGAACAATTCCTGCAAGGCTTAGAACCCTTTGGCGATTGGTCTGACGATTGCCTTCCTGCTTGGTTTGGCAACGACGATTTTCATGCCTCACATCGAAGCAATCTTCTCCGAAAAGACCCAAAGCATTATGGTCAATTTGGCTGGCTGGAAGGCCCAGACCTTCCGTATGTTTGGCCTAAACCTAAGGAGGCTTAAATGAAAGGCTTAACCTCGGATGACCTTAAGGAAGGCTTGCTTGTCCGAAGCTCTGTAACAGGCAAACTTCACACTGTCCGCAAGGACGCTGAAGGCTGGTATTATTTTTCTTCTAAAATCCGCAGGCCAATAAAGATCATTGGTCGAATTGTCACTGGCATAGTCAAGGCAGATGAATATGACAAAGCTTGAAAAAGCCCTAGAATTAGCCCTTGCCACGCATTTGCTTCCAGCTTTGCGAGATATTGACATTGATCTGCGGTTAGACCGCAATCACAATACAGGTGATATCATCGCAATAAGTGAAAGTGACATTGATGTTATTTTCGTAAACCTAACCGAACTTGCGAAGGCAATCGCCAATGAAATTGATCTTCGATCAGCTTGACGCCACAACACCTGAAGGAAGCCTTGCTTGGTATGCAGCAAGCCCTGAAGCAGGGTTTGTTATCGTCAAAACCAAAGGCCTTTTCTTTACAGATGTTAGATGCGAACAAGACACTGTGATTTGTAAAACCAAGGATTATTTTTCTGGTTTTGAAGAAGCAATTGAGTTCTGTCAATGGCTTAATGTTTTAATCCTGTATAAAGGAACAAAACAATGACCAAATCCGAAGCCCTTGAGGCGTCAATCCTGCACTGGCAGGAGAACGTGAAGGCGGAGAGGCCGGAAGATGTGAGGATGGGGCCAGCCAATTGCGCTCTTTGCTCGCTCTTTTTTGAAGATGACTGTGAAGGATGTCCGGTGATGCGCCGCACTGGCCGCTTTGGGTGCAGGGACTCTCCATATGACCTGGCTGATGAAGCATTTGATATGTGGATTGAAACACGCCCCGACGACGCCCGCGATGAATTCCGTAAACACGCACAAGCCGAAGTCGATTTCTTGTTTAGCTTGAGGAGGACGAAATGATGACCGGCGAAGTGACACGCAGCGCAGCCAACTACGCGCTACTGAATTATCGACAAGCCGACAACGAAGGCATAATGGTTAAAGTCTCGCGGCAGGCCATTCATATGGTTGATGACGAAATAAAACAACTACGCGCTTGTTTTGCCGCCCTCGAAGCCGAGATAGCAGACCTTCGCGCCAAACTCGCCGCCTTTGAAGGCCAGCTAACGGCGGAGGAAATGCGGGAACGATGTGCTCAATGGCACGAAGACCGAGCGCGCATTGCGATGAGTACGCACCATGGTGATAAAGAACATGCAATTCTTGCCGCGCATTGTCGCGCGGATTGGCACGAGAATGTTGCGGACGAACTTCGCTCCCTCCCCACCAAGCGGGAGGAAGGTTGATGGCACGCAACAAATTCAAGGGCACTTGTTACAAGTGCGGACTGCTCGTTGATGTAGGAACCGGACACTTCGAGCGCCACAACGGCACTTGGCGGACACAACATGCGTTGCATCCCGGATACGGTCGCATAACCTGCGCGATGGCAGAGAAGCGGACACTTGTAGCGCAAGATTCGCAACCGCGCCACGCAATCCGTGGAGGATATCAGTCATGACAATCTTACAAGCGGGAGGAAGGATGATGGCGTTCATCGAATACGATATAGACGGCAAAGGAAACATTGTTCTGCCGACAGGCGCACCCTTCGATGGCAAGCCTGTACTGATCAGGCTGGTCGAAGGCTGGTGTGAAGCATGGTGGGAAGAATCCTCACAGTACTACACACAAAACGGTCTTGAGTATGCAGGTTTCTGTTGGGTGTGCCTCGATGACAAATTTGAAGCCGATCTAGACGACGCAAAAGAGTGGCTGCCCTTACCGCAGTCGACGGAGGAAGGATGATGCATCACTTTGGCGATCCGTGCATTCACTGTGGAATTTTGCATGACGAGGTTGAAGTTGGGTCGCGCGATCCTCAAACGATTAGGAGATGAAAAATGAAAACCTTTTATGTGGTTTATCGAAACAGTAATTGTGTATCAACAAAACAATACGAAACCGTGAATGAGGCACAAAATGAATGCGAGCGTCTTGCGGCAGTACACCCCGGAACGAAGTTTTTCGTTTTAATGGCTTTATCTGTGACTGAAACAGAATTGCCACAGGTACATACAAAGCAATTATTGGGAGATCAGATTGATGCCGACCCTTATTGAACGACTTGAAGCAGCGACCTGGCCGAACCGGGAATTGGATGCTGAGATTGCGTTGGCGACTGGGTGGGAGTTTGATCCAAAATTTCTAATCCTGCAATGGACCTCGCCCGATGGTCAGATTTCAAAGCCATCGCCCCCAAACTTCACCAGCTCAATCGACGCGGCGCGCTCCATTTGCAAAGACGCAATGGTTGTTCAAGCCAGCGAAGTCGGTGCTGACGGATTGCCAATGGTGCGGCTTGTGACTGATACCGGTACCTCGCCAGTTATAGAGTATATCGGTATCGCAAGCACCATCGAACTTGCGTGGTGCATCGCAGCCCTTCGCGCAAGAGGTGTGGAATGAAAACCGCTATAATCTTAGCCATTATAATTGGCATTCCTATTTCAGCCGGCGTGGCCTTTTGGTTCATAGTCTTGGCCATCGCCAAAAACCTTGACATAGCTCCACTTGCTCGTAAAGACCCACTTCGTAAGAAGGATGAACCCTATGTATGAACTCGCCCCAAGAATCCTTTCCTTGGTCCCACAAGGATGGGAGTTAACTCATATAATTATAACAAACCATCCAGCCAAAGGCATAAAGTTTCTTCCAGCAGATTACATCTGGCAAGTACATCTTGTAGACGAGGATTATATTATTGTCGCCAAAGGAGAATCTATCGAAAAGGCATTAATAAATGCCTCTAATAAATGCCAAGACCCTGAAGCTAATGGCAGTCGTCGATGGAGGATTAGCGATGCCAGACTGGCAGATAGTTTAGATAAACCTGCACCGCTTTCATCGCTGATTAAAAATCTCATTCCTCGTC
>CAZMPS010000082.1:0-7143 GCA_964568305.1 uncultured Burkholderiaceae bacterium | reverse complement strand
CTCTATATCGGATTACACTACACGCTCGCCGTTTTATTGAGCACAATTTTGGGTGTGCTTTTTAATTTCAAAAGCACCGGCATTCTAGTTTTCAGATCATACGATAATGGCCGTATTTTTCGATTTATAGCATGCTATGCCATGATTTATTTACTGAATATAGTAGGCATGGAAATGCTTTTACAATCCGAATTTACTCCTTACGTAGCAGGTGCAATATTGATCGTCCCCATGGCGATATTGTCATTTATATTACAAAAAAGATTGGTTTTTAATCATGACTAAGCTAATTAGCATCGTCACTCCTTGCTACAACGAAGAAGAAAATGTAGACGAGTTGTATCAACGCATTGCCGATGTGATGTCGACGCTTCCTTATGAGTACGAACATATTTACATCGACAATTGCTCTACCGACAATACGGTGAGCAAACTCAAAAACATTGCTGCCAACGATAAGCGTGTGAAATTAATTCTCAATGCCAGAAATTTTGGACACATCCGCTCGCCGTATCACGCCTTGCTGCAAGCAAATGGCGATGCTTGCATCTCCATCGCCTCTGATTTGCAGGATCCACCGGAAATGATTGTGGAGTTCATCAAAAAATGGGAAGAGGGATTTAAGGTAGTGTTGGCGGTCAAGCCGGAAAGCGAAGAATCGCGCTGGATGTTTTTGATTAGAAAAACCTATTACAACCTGATTTCCAGCATGTCGGAAGTGAATTTGATTAAAAACACCACTGGTGCTGGTTTGTTGGATCGTGCTGTCATTGACATTCTCAAACAGATACAAGACCCCTATCCCTATTTTCGTGGATTGTTATGTGAAATCGGCTATCCGATTGCGACCATTCCGTTTAAACAACCACGCCGCCAACGGGGACTAACCAAAAACAACTTGTACACGCTGTACGATATGGCGATGCTGGGCATCACCAATCACTCAAAAGTGCCATTGCGCATCATGACAATTGGTGGTTTTGCCTTGTCTCTTCTCAGTTTATTAACTGCAATGAGTTTTTTAATCGCCAAACTGGTGTTCTGGGATTCCTTTCAATTAGGGATGGCACCCATTTTGATTGGCTTATTCTTCTTTGGTGCCATGCAAGCCTTCTGTATTGGATTATTAGGTGAATACATCGGATCTATTCACACCAAAGTCAGAAATATGCCATTGGTCATCGAATCAGAACGCGTTAATTTTGATTCTTAAAACATTGATTATTTCGTTTCGTTTATTTACTTCGCGCATACTTCCCCATAAGGAACACAATGAATATCGCTGCTAACTGGAAAAAAACAGGCTCTACGTCCCCCACTTTGCTAGTTTGGCTGATATTCAGCTTGCTATGGCTGACATTTGATCTTGTTTTCGCTAATTATTTTCCTTTAAAACATCATCTCATGGGAGATGATTACTCTTTAGCCCTGCCTGCCTGGGTAGATGGCTATATGTGGTTCAAAAACAATGGATTGTCCACTCCATGGTTTTCCCCTTCTTTTTGCGCCGGCCAACCTTTTTTTCCTGATCCACAATCTGGCTATTACGCTTTGCCACAATGGTTGGCAATTGCTGTAGGGCCACTGCAAGCAGCACATGGAACATTGTTAGCCTCCGCATCCCTGCTCTTTTGGGGCGGTTATCTACTGATTCGCAAGGTCTTTGCAACTGGCACGACCATTGCAGTCATGATAGGCGTATTACTGATGTTCAATGGCTTTTTGCCATATCGCATGATCGTCGGCCATATCGGCTATCACGGTTTTGCTTTAGTTCCCTGGATAGCGCTGTTGCTGTTGATGCCAGTGCGTCATGCCATCAATAATTGGACAGCCGCGCTAGTAGCCGGCGTGTTGCTGGCTTACTGGGTGCAATCTGGCTTTGGTACGTTGATGCTAGCGGCTGGTTTGTCAATCTTGCTGATTGCTTGTTTGTATGGGTTAAGAAACGGAGCAATGACGCGCTTTTTTGGACGCAGCGCACTGGCTGGCTTGATTGGATTGGGTTTGTCCGCAGCAAAATTGTGGGCAGGCATTTCCTTTTTATCGCATTTTCCTCGCACCTCTTATCTGCTTCCAGGCGCAGGCAACTTTCTAGATGCTCTGATTGTCGTGGCAAGTGGATTATTTTTGCCGTCACAATGGGCATTTGATGTAGCCAATCCACGCTTGGTCAATGTCCAATGGATGCAAGCACCACATGAATGGGCATACGGCTTTGGCATCACAACGGCATTGCTTCTTATCGCTTTGCTACTCAACTGGCTGCGCTTTAAACCATGGCGCTGTGTCAATTCAATCACCCTGCGTCAAGCCTTGTTATCCACTGTTTTAGTACTCGGACTAATCGTACCAGTAGCACTAAATATATGGACACCCGAGTGGAATGCTTTCCTCAAAACCCTACCAGCCATCAAATCCTCCAGCACACTACTACGCTGGATCATCGTGTACATTCCTGTCCTCGCTGTGATCATAGGATTATTATTGGAACGCGCAAAATGGGGCCGTTTCACCCACGTCGCAGCGGGTCTTTGCTTAATAGGTGTAATTGGGCAAACAATATGGGAGCCACATGGATATTATTTATCACAAGGATATGATTCCAAACCGATGGTGATTGGCGACTCCTTATTACGCTCCGGTAAATTAATACCTAGTATCAACATGCTAGGGAATGCGGTCGACGTTCAAATTGGCAAATATCATAAACAACTAAGAAGCAATGACACGCTAATTGCTGGCGTGTCGCAAACCGCCTGCTACAACCCCATCTTTGGTTACCGGTTGGAAAATTTTTCCGCCCAAAATCTTGCACCCGGTTCTGTTCTTGCGGTCAATGACGGTTTTCTGAATTTAAAAAATCCTGCTTGTTACGTTTATCCCAAAGAAAACAATTGTCAGCCTGGCGATCGTTTTAAAGCAGAGCAATTGGAACAAGCACAGGCTTTTATCAACTACAAACCATTTGCATTTAATATCTCTGAAGGACAAAAAATCGCCAATACGGTGACCAAATTCTCCTTATATTTCACCTTGTTATGGATACTGGGATGGTTAATATGCTTATTACGGCAAAAAAGATAAATCAGGATGATTGATTCCCTCGTCGTTCCCGCAGGTTTAGTCGGGAACCCAGCGTCTTTCGTTGTGTACTACTAAAGCAACTGGGTCCCCGACTAAAGCACTCGGGGACGACGATTTTAAGTTTTTCCGTATTACCACGGCTCCAACGGATTTAATTAATCAGATCTAATGGAAAATCTAAGATAAAGATTTTTAAAATTTAGAAAACATACTATGAATACCGCCAACCTCATTTCTATCGTATTTATTGTTGTTTTGATAGTAGGTTTAATTCTGCGCTTCTGGCTTGCAGCACGGCATGTACGCCATGTATGGCAACATCGAGATACAGTTCCCGCTCCGTTCGCGAAAAGAATTGCACTAGAAGCACATCAAAGAACAGCGGATTACACCGTGACCAAAATTCGATCCGATTTGATCCTGCTGCTCTTGAATACCGCTTTGCTAATTGGCTTTACCCTGCTAGGCGGCTTGCCTTTTGCCTACTACCAACAATTCGTACTGGAACAAAAACTTGGGCTTGATACAAACAATCCAATCACACGCAAGCAATTTTTCACCGACATCATCAAAGGCATGTTGCTGGGTCTTGTCATTGGTCTGCCTTTACTATGGATAGTGCTGCGTTTGATGGAGACAACCGGTAGTTGGTGGTGGCTGTGTGCTTGGTTGATATGGAGTGGGTTCCAATTATTCAAGCTGTATCCCAACTTTGCAGCGCCGTTATTAAATAAACTCATCCCATTAAAGGACAAACGTTTGCAAAGCAGAATCAACGATTTGATGCAACGTACCGACTTTGTATCAAAAGATTTAATGGTCATGCAAAATGCCAACCCCAATCTCTACACTTATGCATATTTCCCTGGTTCTGGTGCCGCTAGATATACCGTACTTTTCGATACCCTATTAGGGCAATTAACACCCAAAGAAATGGAAGCAGTATTGGCGCATGCAATCGGCCACGTCAAATTAAAACATCTAGCCAAACGCATCGCCATGATGTTGGTTTCATCCTTCGCTTTCTTTGCAATATTGGGATTTTTAAAAAATCAGGCCTGGTTTTATAGCGGGCTGGGAATGGATTCTGCCAATCAGGATGCAATTGCCTTGATTTTATTCATGCTGGTTGTACCGGTTTTTACGTTTCCCCTGTCGCCGCTGACTTCTTACCTGTTACGCCATCAAACGTTGGCCGCTGATGCGTTTGCGATCAAGCACATCCATCCACGCGACTTAACCGCAGCGCTGATCAAGATCCATGAAAACTTTGCTACAACACTAACACCTGATCCGCTGTACTGTATGTTCTATGACATGTATCCACCAGTGATGGCACGTATTGATCGACTTAAACAATAAAATTCCAATAAAGTTTTGGCATGAGTAATCCGCAAGTTTCTGCATCATCACAACAAGTTCATGCAAACAATGTTGCGACGTATATCAATCAAGGCATTGCATTAGTCAATCAACGCCGATTTGAAGAGGCACTAGCTAGCTACGATCAAGCATTACAGATACAACCGCGACATGCGGATGCACTCTGCAATCGTGGTAACGCTTTAATCAGCCTGAACCGTATTCAAGATGCGCTGGACAGCTATGAACAAGCACTGGCGATTCAACCCCAGCACATGCAAGCGCTCTCTAACCGCGGCAATATTTTGTTATTACTAAATCGTTATGAAGATGCGCTAGATAGCTATGATCGTGCGCTAGCAATTCAACCAAACTATGCCGATGCGTTATCCAACCGTGGTGCCGTCCTGATCAAACTCAATCGCTTTGAAGAGGCAGTCACGAGTTTTTCCCAAGGATTGGCGATTCAACCAAAATCTATAGAAGCACTATCCAACCGTGGGAATGCGCTGCGTCAACTCAATCGTCTTGAAGAGGCTCTTTCCAGCCTTCAGCAAGCACTGGCCATTAAACCTGACTATGCAGATGCGCACTGGAATGAAGCCTTATGTCGATTGAATATGGGAGATTTTGCGCTAGGTTGGCAAAAATACGAATGGCGCTGGAAATCAAAAACATTTATACACATCCCACGTAATTTCTCTCAACCTCTATGGTTAGGACAAGAATCCCTGCATAACAAAACCATCTTGCTACATGCTGAACAAGGTTTAGGCGACACCATCCAATTCTGCCGTTATGCCACAAAAGTCGCTGCGCTGGGTGCCACTGTGATCCTGGAAGTACAACCTGCATTGAAAACACTTTTGCGCAACATCACAGGTGTCACACGCATCATCACGTATGGCGAAGCATTGCCACGGTTCGACTACCATTGCCCATTGCTCAGTCTCCCTTTGGCATTTCGTACTGATTTAAACTCCATTCCATTCGCTGCTGAAACTAATGCGACAACAACACGTCACTCCTACTCAATTCGCTCCATCAGCGACATTTTGTTATGTGGGAAACGCTTCTTATCTTCGCTAACAAAAACAAATAGCGTGCCGGCTTCAGCCGCATACTATATCCGCGCTAATGCACGGCAGAAATCTACGTGGACAAACAAACTACGACTAAATACTCAAACATCACCACGTATTGGCTTGACCTGGAGTGGTAACCCTGTACACACCAATGACCATAATCGATCAATCGCATTGATGGATTTCACGAAAATTATTAACGGGCAAAACCAAGGACAATGTAAAAACCAAGCGCAATTTTATTGCCTGCAAAAAGAAATACGCGCCAAGGATCAAGCATTGCTTACAAAACTTCATATACAAAAAGAGATTGTGTTTGTAGGAAACGATTTAAAAGATTTTTCTGATACTGCTGCATTGATCGATTTAATGGATCTGGTCATCACCGTCGATACCTCCATCGCTCACTTGGCTGGGGCCATGGGTAAACCCGTCTGGATATTGCTACCATTCAATGCTGACTGGCGCTGGTTAACCAAGCGCAACGATAGTCCCTGGTATCCTTCCGCACGTTTGTTCAGGCAGCCCGCAATGGGGGATTGGGACAGCGTGATAAATGATATTAAACAAGCATTAAGCAACAAAGAATTTGCATGAATTCATCAGCACAAAACCCATTAGAGAACTTAGATGCTTCTACCAACAATGCCGATGCTTTTTTCCATCGCGGTAATGCCTGCCTACCTCTGAATCACTTTGAAGAAGCGCTAGAAAACTACGAACAAGCACTCGCCATCCAACCCAACCATGCACCTGCACTTTGTAATCGCGGCAATATTTTCATCATCTTCAAACGCTTTGAGGATGCCTTAGACAGCTTTGATAAAGCGTTAACAATTCAACCAAACTACGCCGATGCACTTGCTAATCGTGGTACTGCACTCATGCATCTACAACGGTTTGAAGAGGCATTAAGGAATTTTGATCAAGCATTAACCATGCCACCCAACCACGCCATCATCCTGGCCAACCGTGGTATCGCGTTACAACGATTACATCGTCTTGATGAAGCATTAGTGAGCTTTAATCAAGCATTGGCGATGCAGCCTGAAAATGCTGAAACACTCTCCAACCGTGGCGTTGTACTGCAACATTTGAATCGTTTCGACGAAGCGTTAGCAGACTATGCACATGCTTTAGCGCTACAACCCGATTATGCCGAGGCACATTGGAATGAAAGTTTTTGCAGATTGACTTTAGGGGATTTTGCTGTGGGCTGGCAAAAACATGAGTGGCGTTGGAAGCAAAGGCAATACATCCCTTTGCGCAACTTTCCTCAACCTCTATGGTTAGGAAAAGAGTCGCTACGCAACCGAACCATCTTGCTACATGCAGAACAAGGATTGGGCGATACGATCCAATTTTGCCGTTATGTTCCGCTCATTGCCAGATCAGGTGCCACTGTCATTTTGGAAGTGCAACCCTCATTAAAAACTTTGTTACGCAACCTAGAAGGCATTACACATCTCATCGCCAAAGGTGAAACGTTGCCTGCTTTTGATTTTCATTGTCCATTGCTAAGTTTGCCGTTGGCGTGCCGCACCAATTTGGATTCCATTCCTTTTGGTACTAGCTCGTCCAACGCCTCACCCACCTCCTTCGTCGCTCG
>CAZMPS010000081.1:0-7143 GCA_964568305.1 uncultured Burkholderiaceae bacterium | reverse complement strand
CGATAGTAGCGACACCACACAACCGTCTTTTACACCTGTTCCCAAGTAAAAAATCTCACCCAAATAGCACCATATTGCTACACCAAATTGCCTAGCATGCACGGTGGTTACAGAGTGATGGAAAATGTAAAAAGATGCAAAAAAATATTAAATTTGCAATAATATGAATGATGCGTTTTCGATTCATGTATAATTCGCATCATTGTTGCGCAGTCGCATTAAAACATTGAGATGTTTTTCTCCTCAAGCTGAGTTGATAATCACTACGGTCGATTCATAATGCATAACAAGAACAATCTAAATCCTTGCGCACTTGATCCACTTGATCCCATGCATGCAACATCCTCTAAAGATTTAATATCTGAAAATAAAATCTTGCGTGAAAGATTGGAAGATCTGCTTGACCAAGCACATCGTAACCAGCAAATCATGCGACGTCATCAAGAGTTTGATTTGCAGATTATTGGTGCCAATAGTTTCAATGAGCTCATAGACAATCTATTTTCTTCGCTGACAGAAACGTCTGAGTTGGACATTGTAACGTTGTGTTTATTGGATCCCGAGAATAGCATTCGGCATATTTTTCTTAATCAGCATGGCAATTTAAGTAAATTTCCTAATTTGTTTTTCTTTAAAACAAAAGAAGAACTCGGGCCTTTACACGACTCGTTGCACCAGCCCATTTTGGGACAATACAGTCATTCACAACATTGCTTTATGTTTCCTCAAAGAATGTTGGAGCCTGCCAGTGTAGCGATTATTCCTTTGCTACGTCATAACAAGTTGATTGGCTGTTTAAATCTAGGCAGTCTTGAAAGATCACGCTTTAGCGTCAATCTTGCAACTGATTTTATTGAGCGTCTTGGCTCCATCATTGCTGTTTGTCTTGAAAATGGGATCAACAATGAACGCCTAAAACAAATCAGCCTAACCGATCCATTAACTGGCATCAGCAATCGACGCTATATCGAACAAAGATTACACGAAGAAATCAGCCGCGCTCGTCGTCAGCATTACTCAATATCCTGCCTATACATCGACATTGATCATTTCAAAAAGATTAACGACCGTGTTGGTCATCAAGGCGGTGACATCGTGCTATGTGAGGTAGCCAGACGCATTCGGGCAGAGTTACGTTTGTCCGATGCATTGGCGCGATTTGGCGGAGAAGAATTTGTTGTGCTCTTGATTGATGCAGAATTAACCAATGCAATCAAAGTGGCGGAACGCATCAGAGCCAGCATTGCACATCAGTTATTCAAACTTAGTTTAAAACAAAATATCAATGCGACCGTATCAATCGGGGTCGCCACTTTAACCAATATTGATCGACCAGAAACCATCGAGGCCACAGCACAACGTATTATTGCGCAGGCTGATCACGCACTTTATGCGGCAAAAGAAAATGGCCGCAACAAAGTCATCTGCCTCGGTTAATCAACACAACTGTCCTTCGGCTCTTGCCACTGCCTCGGCGCTACCACGTAAGACAACAACATCACCACTTTCCAAAACTGTATTGGGTGAAACCACCAACGACATGTTTCCTCGTCTTACTGTCGCTACTTCCACCCTCAATCCATCTAAATCCAATGTTGATAATGCCTTGCCAACCACACGAGCCCCATCAGCTAAAGTAACAGAATGCAAACGTGGGCATACGTACTCAGCATCCTCGGTGACATCATCACTGGCGCCATGAAAATAAGCACGTAAAGAAGCATAACGCTCGTCACGAGCAGCTTGGACACGATGCACTACGCGACGCAAAGGCACACCTAACATCACCAAAGCATGCGATGCCAACATCAAGCTGCCTTCCAAGGTTTCAGGCACGACTTCCGTTGCGCCAGCTGTTTCCAATTGATCAAGATCCGTATCATCCATACTACGCACAATCACTGGCAAAGCAGGTGCCAACTCCCGACAAAAACTTAGTACTTTTAACGCCGACTGGGTATTGGCATAGGTCACGACCAATACCGCAGCGCGATGAATCCCCGCTGCCACCAATGCCTCACGTCGAGCCGCATCGCCATACGACACACTGGCCCCTGCGGCACGTGCTTCTTGCACTCGTTCAGGATCAAGATCCAAGGCGTGGTAGGCAATTTTTTCATCATCTAATAACTTGGCTAAACTTTGTCCGCTACGACCAAAACCAGCGATGATGACGTGCTGTTGCTTCATCATGGTACGACTGGCGATTTGTGTTAATGCTAATGATTGCGTCATCCATTCATTGGACAAAAATTTCATCACGATCGCATCCGCTTGCGCAATCATAAAAGGCGCAATCAACATAGACAGCACCATGGACGCCAAGATCAATTGCATCAGCAACGGACTCATCAGCTGCAAACCACCGGCCAGATTCAACAACACGAAGCCAAACTCACCAGCCTGCGCTAATCCCAAACCAGTACGCATGCTGACACCGCTGGAAGCGCCGAAGAATCTTGCCAATGCGGCAATCACGCAAAATTTCATTAATACTGGACCAACCAATAACAACAATACCAACCACCAATGCTGAACAACCAATTGCACGTTCAACAACATACCAATGGTAATAAAGAACAAACCCAGCAATACATCGCGGAATGATTTGATGTCTTCTTCTACTTGCCCCTTGTATTCGGTCTCAGAAATCAACATCCCAGCGATGAAAGCACCCAAAGCCATCGACAAGCCAGCACGCTCGGTAATCCATGCCGCGCCTAAGGTAATCAGCAACAAATTCAGCATGAACAATTCCTGCGAGCGCCGCTTTACCACCACATCAAACCAGCTACGCATTAATTTATGGCCAATAAACAAGAGCAAAAACAACATGACGGTGGCCTTGGCACCTGCCCACATCAGGGTGCTAAGTAGATTTTCTGGATGCTTGGCCAAAGCAGGAATCAAAATCATCAACGGCACAACCGCCAAATCCTGAAACAATAAAATGCTGATGATTTGCCGACCGTGCTGGCTTTCTAGCTCTAAGCGTTCCGACAATAATTTTGAAACAATCGCAGTAGATGACATCGCCAATGCGCCACCTAACGCGAGCGATGCTTGCCAAGTGATATGAACGTATTGCGGCAACAAATAGGCCGCTGCACCAGCCAACAACATAGTGAGTGCGATGGTGATCAACACCTGCGCCAGGCCCAACCCAAAAACCGTGCGTCGCATGGAAAATAGTTTGGGCAAGGAAAATTCCAAACCGATAGAAAACATTAAAAAGACCACGCCAAACTCAGCCAACGTCTTCATGGTGGCATTGTCTTCCGCCAAACCCAAACCATATGGTCCAATTAACACGCCCACCGCCAAATACCCCAACATCGGTGGCAAATGCAACATGCGGAAAGCAACCACGCCAAAAACAGCTGTGCTTAATAAAAGAAGCGTTAACTCAAGACCAGAATGCATAGTTAGTAATTTAAATAAGAGATAAAACGGGAGGGGGCTTGGTGCGCAACGTCAGTTAGTAATTCGTTTATACTTTCGGCCTTAGTGTAACCGATGAAAAAAACATGTCGAAAACTTTCGATGTCCACACTGCGCAACGTACCCTGCAACTCGCTTGTGACACCTTACAAATCGAAGCAGATGCGATTACCGCGCTAAAAGATCGTCTATCCAGTCAACAAACCGCCAACGGCCACAAACTCACCCAAGCCGTGTTGTTATTATTGAATTGTACAGGACGGGTTGTGGTGTCAGGAATAGGAAAATCCGGCCACATTGCGCGCAAAATTGCCGCCACTCTTGCATCAACCGGCACGCCAGCATTTTTTGTCCATCCAGCCGAAGCGGCACACGGCGATTTGGGCATGATTACATCAAACGATGTTTTAATTGCCATTTCCAATTCCGGTGAAACCGCCGAATTGATGTCAATTCTGCCCATCGTTAAACGCATGGGCGCCAAACTCGTCGCCATGACAGGTAATGACACATCCAGCCTGGCACAGCTTTCCGATATTCACCTGAATGTCAGCGTAGAACAAGAAGCATGCCCGCTAAACCTAGCACCGACAGCTAGCACCACCGCCACGTTGGCATTAGGCGACGCATTAGCCGTTGCGGTGCTGGATGCGCGCGGCTTTCGCGAAGAAGATTTCGCCCGCTCGCATCCCGGTGGCGCGCTGGGTCGTCGTCTACTCACCTACGTACAAGATGTCATGCGCCATGGCAACGCGATTCCTGCAGTGCATGCAGATACCTCTTTGTCCCAAGCTTTGTTGGAAATCACCAAAAAAGGCATGGCAATGACTGCCATCGTGGACAACAACTTTCACCTTATTGGCGTGTTTACAGATGGTGACTTACGCCGCACTATAGAACGCGGGCAAGATTTCACGCATTTATCCATTGCAGATGTCATGCATCCACATCCGCACAGTATCGGACCACATCAATTAGCAGTCGATGCTGTGGCACTGATGGAAAAATTCCGCATCAATCAATTATTAGTCACTGATGACACAGGTAAATTGGTAGGTGCATTGCATATTCATGATTTAACACGTGCCAAGGTGATTTGATGCTCCGCGATACAGCCACAAAGGAAGCCATCGCACGCGCTGCGCAAGTACGCATGCTCATTTTTGATGTCGATGGCGTAATGACAGATGGCAGCTTGCATTTCACCCAGGATGGCGAATACATTAAAACGTTCAATGCCCTGGACGGACAAGGCATTAAATTATTGCAACAATTTGGCGTTAGCACCGCCATCATCAGCGCACGCTCATCCGCCATGGTTGCACGCCGTGCACACGATCTGGGATTTGATCATGTCTATCAAGGCGTACATGATAAATATGCTGCGTTTGAACAATTATTACAATCGAGCAAACTACAAGCCCAAGTCTGTGGCTTTGTCGGCGACGATATTATAGATTTACCAATTTTGACCCGCGTTGGCTTTGCTGCCAGTGTGCAAAATGGTCATATCGAGGTCAAACGCCGCGTTCATTACGTCTCGCAAGCACTCGGTGGACATGGTGCAATCCGTGAAATTAGTGATTTCATCCTAGAAGCGCAAGGTCATTATGAAGCGGCCCTGGCGCCTTATTTAAATGGGTGACGCAAAATCAGCCAATTTTCTACGCCTTGGTATGCTTGTTGCAGCCAGTGGTGCCTTGGCGCTTGGCAGCTTTTGGCTCTTACAAACAATACAGGAAAGAAACAACTCTGATGTGCAGGGACAAACGCACAGCAAGCCTGATTATTACGTAGAAAAATTCAATTTCATTCGCTTATCTAAAACTGGAGAAGTGCGCTACAACGTTTCCGGAGGGAAATTAATTCATTATCCAGTCGATGATTCCTATGAAATCATCGCCCCGATCGTACAAGGCTTAACGCCCAATCAAGCTCCGATGATTGTGTCAGCCAAACAAGCAAAAATCGAACAAGATCGCAAAAAAATCCACTTGATCGATAATGTACAAATGCAACGCGCAGCTTATGGCAAGAACAAGAAATTTGATTTAAAGACGCAATATTTGCTAATACTACCCGAACAAGACATGATGCAAACTAATCAAAAGGTGGATGCCACACTAGGACAATCCGTGGTCACTGCGGGCGGCATGTCTCTCAACAATAAGACGCATGAATTACATTTAACGAACGGTGTACACGGCACATTGCCAGCTTCCAATCGCTGATTTTAAGAAAAATTTAAGAAAATTTTTAGAGACCTTACATGAAACAAAGAACTTTCTTTTCTGTATTTCTTGTCGTTTTATCCACAACTTTATCCATGGTCTTATCCGGCAATGTCCGTGCTGAACAAGCCGATGCCAATAAACCCACTAATATCGCTTCCGATCAATTGATGTATGACGATGTCAAAAAAGTCAAAACCATTTTAGGCAATGTAATCATCACACGCGGCACTTTGATCATGAAAGCCGAAAAAGTCGTATTAACCGAAGACGCAGCAGGTCATCAATTTGCCACTTTATACGCCGCACCAGGTAGCTTGGCTACTTTCAGGCAAAAACGTGATGGCAACGGTGATTTGTGGGTTGAAGGTGCGGCGGAACGCATCGAATATGATGGCAAAGTCGAACTAGCAAAATTCTTCTCTAAAGCAAAACTCAAACGGTTGGAGGGACGCAAAACCACCGACGAAGTCGAGGGAGAATTCATTTCATACGACAGCCGTACTGAATTTTTCACTGTCAACAATACCTCAAATGGCGCAAGTCGCCCCAACGCGGGTCGAGTGAAAGTCGTGATTCAACCACGTACCACCACATCAGAATCAAGCAACGACACCCTTAAAAACAAATAGAAAGACCCACAATATGAGCAGCAGTACCTTGACGGTGCGTGGCTTACAAAAAAGCTATGGCAAACGACAAGCAGTCAGCGATGTGTCGTTACACGTGCAAAGTGGAGAGGTCGTCGGCTTACTCGGACCAAATGGAGCAGGCAAAACCACCTCGTTTTACATGATCGTTGGCCTAATACCATCTGATTCCGGAGATATCGAAGTCGATGGCGTCGACATTTCCCGCTTACCAATTCATCGCCGCGCCGTCCTGGGTTTATCGTACTTACCACAAGAAGCATCCGTCTTTCGCAAATTAACAGTCGCAGACAATATTCGTGCCGTACTTGAGTTACAACGTGAAAATGGCCATCCTCTGTCAAAAGCAAACATTGATGAAAAACTGAATGCCTTGTTGTTCGAATTACAAATCGAAAAATTACGCGACAACAAAGCATTATCTTTATCAGGTGGAGAACGCCGTAGAGTTGAAATTGCACGCGCTCTAGCAAGCAATCCACGCTTTATCTTGCTGGATGAACCTTTTGCCGGTGTTGATCCTATTGCTGTCATTGAAATCCAACGGATTGTGCGCTTCCTCAAAGAGCGTGGCATCGGCATATTGATTACCGACCATAACGTCAGAGAAACATTAGGGATTTGTGATCGCGCGTATATCATCAATCAAGGCGCAGTGCTGGCCAGCGGCCACCCAGAAGACATCATTGCCAATGAGTCCGTGCGTCGTGTGTATTTGGGTGAACACTTCCGAATGTAGGGGGCCTAAGTTGTCAATTTAGCCCCTTGTTTTACAAAAAATTGCTGGTACACTGGGATCGCATCAGGGTACGGTTTTTAGC